>NZ_JAUNXX010000070.1 GCF_030539555.1 Methanobrevibacter sp.
TAACCGGAAACCCTTGTGTTGTACAAACTTTCGGTGCTACTGCAGAAGCTATGGTAAAATACTTAGAATTTGTAGGAGACGTCTGTGACAAACCTTTCCTTATTGACTCAACTGCAGCTGCTGCAAAAATTGCAGGTGTAGAATATGTACAAGAAGCTGGATTAGCTGAAAGAGCTGTTTACAACTCTTTAAGTATGGCGGCAGAACCTGGCGAAATTGACGCTGTTAAAAACTCAGATATCGATGCATCCATTCTCTTAGGATTCAACCCAATGACTCCTGGTGTAGCTGGTAAAATCGAAATTTGGGAAGATGGTGGATCTGTAATCGACCAAGGTATTCTTCAAATGGCTGATGAATGTGGAATTACCAAACCTTGGATGGATGTAGCTGTTACTCCATTAGGTCAAGGTGCAGGACCTGCTGTAAGAACCGCTTATGCTGTAAAAGCTAAATGGGGATACCCTGTAGGATCCGGTATTCACAACGTACCTTCCGCATGGGACTGGTTAAGAGGATACAAAAAAGAACACAAAGAAGCATGGCCTGTTTGTGACATCGGTTCAAACATTGTACAACAAATGGCTGGTGGAGACTTCGTTCTTTTCGGACCTATCGAAAACTCAAAACTCGCATTCCCTGCATGTGGTATGGCAGATATCATGATTGCTGAAGCAGCAAAAGATATCGGTACCGAACCTGTAGAAGACCACCCAATTAACAAATTATTATAAATAAAAGGGTCCCGATTAGATGATTCAATTCATCTAATCATTTTTTTCTATTTTTCTACTATTTTTCAAACACTTTTTTTCAAAACATTTTAATAAAATTTATATTATTTTAAAAAGAGATTATTAATTAACTTTATATTTTGGAGAGGTTAGATAATGTCTTTTTTAAGTAGAATTTTTAATAAAGGTCCTAAACCTATCATAGCTCATTCTAAAGAAGGTAATTTAGCTAGTTTAAAAGCTCAAAGGGCAGGACCTGCAAGTCCTGGAGCAGTTCAAAAGCCAGATACTTTTTATGTCACTGCTTCTGTTGAATTAGGTAACACCACTACAAAATCTATTGTAATGGCCACTAATCTAAACACTAGTGAGTCTTATTTGCTTAATAAAACAGTAAAAATGACAAGGGATATCAGAAAGCCTAAACCTAATGAAGATGTTTTCGGTAAAACTGTGTGGGGTATTGAACTTTCTAAGGAGGCTGTAACTGAGCTTATCCGAGATACGGTTTTAGAATCACTTAGGAAATGTCAGGTTGATAAGGATGAGGATTTGGACTTTGTTGTAAGATCAACTGGAGTAACTGCAGGTTTTGCTACTGCTGAAGAAGCGGGTCAACTTATTATTGCTCTTGCTGATGGTTGTCTTGAAGCAGATATTCCTCCACGTAAGATGTCTCCTGCAATGAGCATATCACAACTTCCTGAAAGGTTACAAAAACACTCCCTTTTAGAAAATATCATGTTTGATGGTGCTGTTGTAAGTGTAGTTCCTCCTGAAGGTAAGGAAACAGTTGCAAATGAAATGGAAGGGGAACTTGTAACAGCTGGAATTAAATTAGGTGCAAAATGGACTGATGTGGATTATAGAAACCCGTGTGTTTCCCTGGATTTCGGTTCCACATTGGCAGGACGTATTGTTAATGACAATGAACCTTATGCTAATACTGTTGGTAACTTTTTAGGTCTGGCAGGTGTTGTAAGTGACTCTTTAGCTAGAGGGTCTGGCAAAATCGATAAGAAAAATGGTGCGGCTTTGGATTTATACTCAGACAAGGCAATGAAAAAGGCTGACCATAAGCAAGCTGAAGCCAATGCTTTGGAGGCTCACAAATTGGTTAACATCTGTAAAGTTCCAATGGATGTTGAAAGGTTTGGTACTGTTCCTTTAAATCCTGAAGCTGCAGAAAAGGCAGGTACAACATTAATCGGTTGTGATGTTGGATTTAATGGTGATAAACTTCCTGAATTAATGGAATTGGGTGCACAATTCTATGATGAGTATGGTCTTCCAACTTTGCTTTCAACTTTGGATTATGTAAGTAGGAACATTGTTACAAGATGTTTGGATGTTGCATTTGAAGAAAATGTAATAATTCCAGGTTCCGCTTTAGGAATTACTGGTAGGGCAGGTATTACTGGACGCAAACCTCAACTTATTTTGGAAGCTGTTCAGGATAAGTTTGAAAATGTGGTGTTTGTTGAAGATGGTCTTGCATTGGGATCAGCTATTATGGCTCGTTGTATGAACTCTATGGGTACTCCTAAAGTTCCTATTGGAGGTAAACAAGGTGGAAGATGCATCCTTAAAGACCGTATGAAGATGATGGGTGGAAAATTCGCTTAAAAAAAAGTATGTGATTTTTCAATGATTTATGCAATCTTGATGGCTGGAGGTAGGGGAACCAGACTTGAAGTTCCCTGCGAAAAACCTCTTTTTAAATTATGCAATAAACCATTAATCAAATATGTGATTGATAATTTAAATTCATCTAAATTGGTCGATAAAATAGTTATTGCTGTTAGTCCAAACACTCCTGAAACAACTGAATATTTGAAATCTTTGAAAGGAGATTTTGAAATATTTGATACTTCAGGTAAAGATTATCTAACAGATTTATCTTTTATTTTGGATTATTTTGAAAAACAATCTAGTGAAGACATTTTATTATTCATTAATGCAGATTTACCATTCATTTCAACTGAAACTATTGATTGTGTTTTGAAATATTATTTCAAATCCGGTAAAGATGCCTTGTCAACTTTAGTGCCTGTTGAAATTTTTAAGGAATTGGGCCTAAATTATTCTTATGAGTTCAACGGTAATGTTCCGTCTGGTTTAAATGTTTTAAGAAGTGTTAATATTGTTCAGGATGAAGACCAGTTAATTATTCCAAAAAAAGAGCTGGCATTAAATATCAATACCATTTTAGATAGTCAGGTTGCAGAAAAATTGTATAGTGAATATTATCTTTAAATATAATGAAATTAAATATTTATATAACTAAATTTAATTTTTATCAGGTGATTAAATGGATAATAAACAAATTCCTAAAAGAGAAGAAAAATTATGGAGTGAAATAAAAAACTATCAAGTAGCTACCAACAATGCACGTATCCTTGGTGTATTGGATGAATTAATTATTAATGAAAAAACTGGTAAAATTGTTGATATAGCTATTAGAGTTGAAAGCGATCGCAATATTCATGTTAAAGGTGCTAAAAGAAATGGGGATTTATTATTAGTTCCTTTTGCTAAAGTCGAAAAAGTAGGCGAATTTATTATTGTAACTGAATAATTCAGTTATTCTCTTTTTTTTTATTTTTCTTGTTTTACTTATTTTGATTAACTATTTATATTTTGTAAACTATAGTTATACTAGTATAAAACAAATTCATATTTAATTCTTAAAAGGTGATTATATGTTGCTTGAAATAGAAGATTTGGCTGTTGAAGTAGCTGGAAAAAGAGTTTTAAAGGGGGTTAACCTTTCAATTGCTGAAGGGGAAACTCATGTTCTTTTAGGACCTAATGGTGCTGGAAAAAGTACTTTATTTTTAACCATATTAGGTTTTCCACAATATGATGTAGTTCAGGGGTCAATTAAATTTAAAGGACAAGACATTACTGGTTTAACTACTGCTGAAAGGGTTAAATTAGGTCTTGGCGTAAGTTTTCAAACTCCTCCTTCAATCAGAGGAGTTTCAGTAGGAGATTTATTAAAAATCATATCACATCAGGATGTCAATGAGGAATTGAACCCTAGAATGCAGCAATTGGCTCAACAACTTAAATTCAGCGATGAGTTTTTAGATAGGGATGTCAATTTAGGATTTTCCGGTGGGGAAGTAAAACGTTCTGAAATTTTACAGTTATTGGCTCAAATGCCAGATTTCACCATGTTTGACGAACCTGATTCCGGTGTGGATATTGAAAATGTGGAATTGCTGGCTTCTGAAATTGGAACTTTATTGGATAAGGATAAACCACAACGCAGTAGAAAAAGAAGTGGTCTATTAATTACTCACTTGGGTTATATTTTAAATTTCGTTAGTGCAGATAAGGCACATGTTTTGATAGATGGAGTAATTTCCTGTTCCGGAAATCCATCTGAAATTTTGGAAGATATTAGAAAAAACGGTTTTAATGGATGTGTTGAGTGTGCGCAATGTTTATGAGGATGCTGAAAGAGCAAAAGATAAAAAAGCAGCTTTAGGTGCTGATATTACTATTGAAAATTTCACTGATGAGACAGTCAATGCCATAGATATGCTTGACGATTTGGATGATTTGGGAAAACAAACAAAAAAGGATCTCTTGAAGGTCGGTGTCGACACCGAAGAAAAAAACAGGTCCGGTTCATTCCTGCAGGTTGACCAGAGTAACGTTTTCACAAACAACTCCATTTCAGATTCAATTGAAGTGATGAACATCGGTGTGGCACTGGATAAGTACAGTTGGATTGAAGACTATCTGTGGAATGTCGTAAAGCCTGATGCCGACAAGTACACTGCTAAAACTGCCTTGCGTGAAAAGGAAGACGGTGTTAAAAGCGGATATTTCGTAAGGTCACTGCCTGGAACTAAAGAGGTAATGCCGGTTCAAGCATGCATGTTCATTAGTGATGCTGATATTATGCAGACCGCTCACAATGTAATTATTGCTGAGGAAAACTCAGAATTGCATTTGATTACTGGTTGTGCAACCGGTGATGATATTTCATCTGCTATGCATGTGGGGGTTTCTGAAATGTATTTAAAACCGGGTTCAAAAATTACTTTTACGATGGTTCATAATTGGGCCGAACAGGTGGAAGTACGTCCAAGGACAGGCATTAAACTAATGGAAAATTCTACTTATATTAACAATTACATTTTAACCAGTCCTGTAAGCACCATTCAATCATTCCCTACTGCTTATTGTGATGGTAAAAATTCAAGGGCTATTTTCCAAAGTATTCAGGCTGGTAAAAAGGATTCCATTATTGATGTAGGATCCAGGGCATTATTGAATGCTGAAGGTGCTCGCGGGGAAGTTATCTCAAGAGCAGTTGCCCAAGATGAATCTCAGATTTATGCTAGAGGTCATTTAGCAGGTACGGTTCCTGATGTTAAAGGACACTTGGAATGTCACGGATTGGTATTGTCTGATGACAGTTTCATTTATGCGGTGCCTGAACTTGAAGCCAGTTCCGCTAATTTAGAGATGTCTCATGAAGCTGCTGTTGGTAAAATTTCTGAAGAAGAAATAAACTATCTGACTTCCAGAGGTATCGATGAAGAAGATGCAGAGTCTATGATTGTTAGAGGATTTCTAAACATGGATATTACTGGTCTTCCTGACGAATTGGCTCAATTAACTCAAAACATGATTGAAATGAGTCATGATGGAATGTAATTCCATTATTTATTCTTTTTTTCTCTTTTATTTCTTTTAAATTCATTTTTAAGAAATCTTGTTTTATAGTATATAAACTTTTTGACTTTAATCTCCGAGTAACCTTTATATTAATTATTAATGAAATATATTAATCAGTACATAATGTCATGCTGAGCTAGCTCATTAAGTACGAAAATTGTGAATTTAAGGCATGCCTAAACATGTATGCTTTAAATAAAAGATTTTAAAATTTTTTAAAAAACTTTAAAATTAGATTTTGAGAAACAATAGTTTTTCAAAATTCGTAAAAAAAATATTTATAGAGGAGGAGAAACTCTATGGCTGATGATGTAAAAATTGTAATGTTTTGTTGCAACTGGTGTTCCTATGGAGGAGCAGACACAGCAGGTACTGCAAGGATGCAATACCCACCGAATATTAGAGTTATTCGTGTAATGTGTTCTGGAAGAATTGACCCACAATTTGTTTTAAAAGCATTCCAAGAAGGTGCTGACGGTGTATTCGTAGCAGGATGTCACATGGGTGACTGCCACTATGATGCTGGTAACTACAAATTAGATCGTAGAATGAGATTAATTTATAAATTAGTTGAAGATATGGGAATTGGAAAAGAAAGAGTTCACCACGATTGGATTTCTGCATCCGAAGGTGAAAAATTCTCTGAATCTGTTAAAATGATGGTTAGCAGAATCAAAGAATTAGGTCCAGCTCCATTAAAACAACAATTAGATGCTGAAAGATAAATTGGAGGAGTTTAATATGGCAGATAAAGTAAAAATAGGAACTATGTGGTTTGGCGGATGTTCCGGTTGCCACTTATCCATTGCGGATTTCCACGAATCATTAATTGATGTAATGGAATTTGCGGATTTCGAATTTTCCCCTGTACTCATGGATACTAAATATGATGAAGTACCTGAATTAGACATTATTATTGTCGAAGGTGGAGTAAGAAACGACGAAAACAGAGAATTAGCTGAAATGTTAAATGAAAAAGCTAACATGGTTATTTCTTACGGAACTTGCTCCTGCTACGGTGGTATCCCAGGTCTTGGAAACTTATGGACTGTTGAAGAATTAGAAGAAGAAGCATACATTAATTCCGTATCTACTGTTAACCCTGAAGGAATTATTCCTCACGAAGATGTACCTCATCTCGAAAGCAGAGTAAGACCTATTGGTGAAGTTATGGATATTGATTTAATGATTCCAGGTTGCCCACCTCGTTCTGATGTTGTAGCTGAAGCTATCTTAACATTATTAAGAGGAGAAACAATCGAATTACCTTCAACCAACTTATGTGAAGTATGTCCTAGAGAAAAACCACCTGCTGGTTTAGCTATGGACTTCATTAAAAGACAATTTGAATTAGGTCTCCCAGAACCTGATTTATGTTTAATTACTCAAGGATTAGTATGTATGGGTCCTGCTACCGTATCATTATGTGGTGCAGAATGTCCTTCTATCGGTATCCAATGTAGAGGATGTTATGGTCCTACTGCTAAAGTATTAGACCAAGGAGCAAAAATGATCAGTGCGATTGCATCTGACTACGGTGTACAAGAAGATAAAACAGTTGACCCTGAAACTGTCGCTGATCAATTAGATGATATCGTAGGTACTTTCTACTCTTACACATTA
>NZ_JAUNXX010000071.1 GCF_030539555.1 Methanobrevibacter sp.
TTTCTTTGTTGAATACTTGTCTTCTGAGCATGTCGAACATTAAACCGTTTTCATCTAATCTTAAGGAGTGACCGTGTACACTTCCACCTCTAATACCGGTTCTTGCGGTATCGAAGTATTCGGTTTCTAAGAGATATTTTGAGATTTTTTCAATGTCTCTTTCTCTTGCTTCAACTACTTGTCTTCCGGATAATGTACCAGTATCGATTCCTCTAAATCTGCATAAGTAGGATCTAGCTCTTAAGAAAGGTTGAGCTGGAGCGAAGTACATGGAGTCTACGAATTGAATGTATCTAATTCTGTCTCCTGCTTTTGCACCGTCGATTGGTGCTACTAATTCTCTTACACTGTCATCTGGCTCATCCATTTCATCTAATGGTGGGTGAACTGATTTGTATTCTTCACCTGGAGCTTTATGACCTAATATTTTTACTACGTCTTCATCAGAGATTTCTCTTAACTTTTCTAACTCATATTCAGCGTTAGTGAAGTTTCTTCTGTTTTGAGCAACCTGAGAAGTACCTGGATAAATTTGTACCATAATTATGCATCTCCTAATGCTAATTTAACTTTTCTAATAATTTCATCTAATTTTTCCTGTGAAATTGTTTGACCTCGGATAACCCCTGTAACAACATCATCGATAGTTCCTAAAGTTTTAATGTTTTCTTCTGTTGGCATGACTTTAGAAGTTTTTACTCCAATTTTAGCAAAATCTTCACAGTCCACAGGTGATTCACATATAATAATGCAGTGTTTATTAACATTCCTTAAAATTAATCTTGCTTTGTAAATTAAGTGATTTGCAACTCCACCTAAGTGAATAACAAGTAATTTGAAATTACGCATTTGTTCCACTTCTTTATCAGTAAGCCCAAATAAGGTACCTCCTGAAGCAGGAGCATCACTAGGAACACCTGCACCAGCATTTAAAACCATTGTACTTGTTAAAACATTTGCTTCACGTAAACCAAAAGTAATTTCGCAAACTGGTTTAGTAATATGCCTACGTCCAGGAGACATAGCTACTGCACATACATCAGCACCACATTCAGCAAAAGTCCCTCTTTGAGCAAGACTTCCACCTTTACCCATACCACTTGCTTCTCTACAATCTACTACGTGAGTACAGCGTCCTATCATATTAATCTAGTCATCCTTTTTAATTATATTCACATGGTCATCGAAATTTGAATATTGATCTGTCATTCCAACTAGTTCATCCGGTAAATCTGAAGATCCATATTTAATTCTATCAGTAACAGTTTTTTCTTTTCTGATATAATTGGACCTATCCTGATTAATATCAAAACCATATGGGATATGTTCTTTACAGATTTCCTCTATTTCACCAATTGTGGATTCCATAGTTATTTCAAGGAATATTCTAGCAGTTTTAACTTGTAAAATGACATCTTCCCCCTTGATATTAATTATCCTACGCTCCCTATATTTTGGAGGCAAAGTAGCTTCACCTTTCGGAAATCTTGGACCATGGATAACAGTCCTTTTTACATCTTCAAGAGATTCCAAGTCATTTAACAATTTTTCTGTTGTGTCACTTCCAAGAACTCTGTAAGGAAATATTTCAATATCCATATTCTAAACCTTCGAAATTAGATTTGTTTAAATTAATTAGATGTCACCTTTAATTTCTTCAGCTGCAATTGCAACAGCATTAATAGGTTCTCTAAATTCATCAATTTGACTGTATACTTCTTTAATTAAACCAGAAGTTGCTTCTGGTGAAAAGAGTTGTGTTCCTGCATCTAATGACATAGCAGCAGCTACACAAGGAATACAGAATCCTTTACTGTGTCTGGTTACAACGTGGTTACCGTTGAAGAGACCAGGACCTCCACCACCGTAGATGGAGTGACTGAAGAAGGAGAATCCTACAGCTACACCTTCTGCTCTACCATAATCGAGACCAGGTAAACCAGTAGCGAATTCAAGGTTGTCGTTGAAGTATAATAAAGTAGATGGAATACCTTGAGCAGCACGAGCAGCACCTACGTTAACCATAGTAGCTGCAACAGCACCAGCAGCAGCATATGCGTTCCATTTAGCTGCATCATCAGTGTTGTAAATAGCGAAATCAGTTAATTGTTCTTGAGGAGCAATTACACCATCTGCTTCTGCACGAGCAATAGTTGCTTGTACAACACTACCAACAGTACCTTCAGCACCGTTTTCTTTTACTAAGTCATATACCATGTTATCAGCATTTAAACCTTGGTAAGCTAAACCTAATAAGTGTAATCTTTCGTATGCACCTAAAGCATCAGCCATTTCAAACATAGCAGTTTGTTCGAAAATTGCAGCTAAAGCAGTAGCTTGGAAAGTGTTTTTCAAGGTAGCAGCAGCGAAGTCGTTTGCTTTTACGTTTCTTAAACCGTAACCTGCACCTTCAAGTTTTTGTGGAATGTCTAACATGGTTGCAATGTTAGAACCTTTGTAGTCTACAGATTGTGGGTATCTACCTAATACTGCAGCTTTTACGAAGTTTGCATCGTAAATATCAACATCACAAATGTCAATAACAGATTGTACTAAAGCTGAAGCGGTTGATAATGGAGCTGCAGAGTATTCTGCACCAACATCGATTCTTCTGGTTGGTACTTGTACTAATAACCTTTTTCCTCCAGAAATAGGTTTTACAACAGTATCATCGTCTTCAGAAATTTGAATAATTCCTTTAATTTTATCTGCGATTGCTTCTGCGTTGTCAACAATAGCGAGATCTAATTCTCTTCCTAAGATTCTGGATTTGTCTCCACCAACGGATGCTGTTTTAACAGATTTTTCAAGTCCTTCTAAGTTTACTGCAACAGTTCTTTTAACACCTTTTACAATGCTTTGAATTGCAGGGTTTCTGAGTGGACTGATAGCTTCGATTGGTACGTCAGATGCAATTTCGTTGCCTCTATCATCGAATAAATCGATTTTATCATCAAACTT
Organism: Methanobrevibacter sp.; assembly: GCF_030539555.1. Classification (GTDB taxonomy): domain Archaea; phylum Methanobacteriota; class Methanobacteria; order Methanobacteriales; family Methanobacteriaceae; genus Methanocatella. Next base: position 2,962 of record NZ_JAUNXX010000071.1, read on the forward strand.
TGCCATTTTTTCCCTCCTAAATAAATAGAGTTTAACTAATATACCACTCTCAATGGTGAAATTTTTTCACCAAATTGAGTTGAGCTACAAAGCAAGTTTTTTTGCAATAGCCAGCCATATGGTATACAAATTTTATTTTATATTAGATATAATATAAAGATTACCTATGAAAAGTTTTAGAAAAGTTTATAAAGTATAATAAAACATTTTATTTTTAAGAAAAAACTAGTCAAAAGTATTACTTTTTAATACAAATATAACCGTCAAAAAAATGAATACAACCAATTAAATAACAATAAAATATGATAATAAAATCATATAGACATTTATATATAAAAATAAAATTAAAAAATATGAATTTAAAAGAATAAAGAAAAATAATAAATTATTACTTTTACTTCCCTAAGTAATAAATATTACAAAAGGTAATACAAAATTTTTATCAGAAAATAATACTTCATTTATAAATAAAATGAAAATAAAAATATAAAATTATGCAACTTGTAGCAGATGTTGGAGGAATACCTGGAAAAGATTGTAACGGTTTTTGCAAATACTGTTACTTTAGAAAGGTCAAAGAGGTTAAAAGTTTTGGCTGCGCACATTGTTTGCCCAATAAAATCGGTTGTGAAAGATGCAGCAAAGGCATAAGTGAAACCCAAAGCGAATTTAAGACACCATTCGAAGTGATGAATGAAGTGCAGAGTGCTTTGATGATGAACATGAGGATGGGCGAAATTAGTGCGTACATCAGCGGAGGTGGCGACATAAGCTGTTATCCTCATCTTGAAACCTTAACTGCAAATTTAAACCAATTTTCAATACCTTCTGTTTTAGGCTACACCTGCGGAAAAGGAATAAGCGATTCGGAAACTGCTACAAGATTGATAAATAATGGTGTTAAAGAAGTTTCATTCACAATATTTTCATCAGACCCGAAACTTAGAAAGGAATGGGTTAAAGACCCAAATCCCCAAGAAGCCCTTAAAGCTTGTAAGATATTCTGCGAAAACATCGATTTAACAGGTGCTGCCGTCATCATCCCCGGTGTTAATGATGGAGACGTTCTTAGAGAAACATGCAATTCCCTTGAAGAATGGGGTGCGAAAGGAATGCTTTTAATGAGATTTGCAAATACATTCAATGAAGGATTAATATTGGGTAATGAACCCATTATTAAAGGAATTGAATCACAGCCTGTTGAAGATTTCGCTGAACTTGTTAAACAGATTAACTCCGAATATAAATTTAGAGTTAGCGGAACACCACTTTGTGATCCTGAAACTGGAGGACCATTCGCAATAGCAAATGACGAAAATGAAATCTTTTTACAGTTTATCAAACCAATAACTGGCGAAGCAACAATAATCACGTCAAAAATAGCAGAACCATATATCTCTAAAATTTTCAGCAAACTGGAAACCGGAGACAACGTTAATATTGTTGCAGTTGAAAAAGAAATAGCTTGCTTAATTACAAAAGAAGATTTGGAAAAACTTGATTTAAATGAAATAAAACAAGCTGTAATAATTCCTGGAAGGTCATTCGTTCACCAACTTGATGCTGAGAGGATTTTAAGTGCTGACGGTGTTGAAAGACTTGTCGGTCGTGGCCCAGATACATTAAGCGTTGATGGTGAATTGAGTATCGATATGACAGATGAAAATGTAATAGAAAGAGAATTAGAACAATTTAATGATTTAGTTGATGCCATTAATTTCTTTGGAATGCGCATTATAAAATAAAAAAAAGATTAGTTTGAATCCTCAACAAGAGAACTCACACTATTGATTTTTACTAAAATATAATCATACATGAATGATTTTTTTATTTCAGCAATTTCTGATAATTTTTTACCATCAATAACAACATTTGCTATTTCATCAGAATATTTATCATAATTTAATTTTACACGAACCCCATCCAATTGTGAAGTTACTGGAGTAGGAGAAATAACTTTTTTAATTGCACCCACTTGATTTTCAATTGCATTTTTAACAACAATGGAGGGCACTAACGGCGCATCAAGAGCCATTTCACGTTTTTTATCATTTAATATTTTTTCAAGAGTTTCCACCAATTTGTCAAGTGCACGTATGTCGGGCCCTCTTCTGAGTCTTCTTGGAATTCTACCAAGACCACCAACATATGCGTCAGCACCAGGAAGTTCATCCACATCTATATCAGGTGCACCAGTCACAATAACTGGAATATCAATATCATCATATAAGAAAGCTTTTTCTTTTATGCAATTTTCAAAACTTCCTAAAACAAAAACAGCCACATCATGTTCTTCAATTAAACTTTTTTCTTCTTCAGTAATTCCGGAAGTACCTTTACCATCCCCCCGTGCAAGACCAATCATATTATCTTTTGCACCGAATTCCCTTAAATATTCGGAAATATCACATGCAGCATGAGGCAGATGGTGCCTTGCAAGGGTTGGTGAAATAATAGCTATTTCAGAACCTGCCATAGGGGCGACTGATAGCTTTGCAAGCAACTCTTCAGATTTTGCTTCAATCTTGTCAACATCTTCCATTGGAACTGCCATGTTTAAAACCAATTCCATCTGTTGAATACTATCTTGAAGAATAAAACCGCCTAAATCTTCAATTAATTCCCTAATTTCTTCACTTTTGTGAACTCCACCAGTAAAGATTAATGTTTCATACATGTTAACAACTCTCAAAAAATGCAATTATATAAATAAATCTTTATTTTCTAACTATATTAAAGTTTCCAAAATAGAATATCTTGCTTCAATTCTTTCAAATGGATTTTTTGAAACAAAACCATGGGATGGAATTTCAACCAAATTATCCTTTTCCTGAACATCATTCTTTAAATAATCCGGGTAAACAATGAAATCAGGATTATTCTCCACCAAATTAAATCCCATATCCAAAACAATGTCTTTTAAAAATCTTGAATATACTTTAACATTTATATCTCTTTTAAAATCTGAATTCAAATATTTGCAAGAAAGATCATAACCCTTGAAAAACGATTTTATTTCCTCATCCGACAAGTCATTTTCAGCAATTTTCGAAACTTTCTTAATGCTTTCAAAAACCTGTGAAGAGGTATTGAGTTTTATGGGTAAACTATTCATTTTAACTTTACTTTCAGAAAGTAGAATAGCCAAATCCCCATCTTCTTCATCAGGATCTTTATTTACGATATAATCAGAGATTCCAGCTAATTTTAAAATTTCCTCACACATGGGTGTAGTGATAATTTTCATAATAATATTATTATAATATTATTTAATATAAATTACTTCATGAAAGTAACATTAAGTTTTGAGACAACAAGCAGTGATGATGTATCAATAATGGTAGATGCTTTAAGAGCAAGCACTACAATAACTCTAGCTTTAAACAATTTTAAAAGAATAATACCTTGTTTTACACCTGAAGAAGCATTTAGCTTAAAAGACAAATATGATGGGATTATCGCTGGAGAACGTGGAGGGAAAATGATTGAAGGATTCGACATTGGAAACTCTCCGGAAATCGTTGAAAATTACAAAAGCGATAAGGAAAATTTAATATTGACAACCAGCAATGGAACCAGAATACTTAAAAACATGAACTCCACAGTACTTGTAGGATGCATGATAAATGCAAAGGCAGTTGCTGAGACAAGTTGCAGAATAGCCAATGACCATATTGATATTGTGATGGCGGGCGTTAGAGGAAATTTTGCTTTAGAAGATTTTTTAGCATCCGGAGAAATAATATACTGGATTTGCCAGAACTTGGAAGAATATGAATTAAGCGATTATGCTAAAGCAGCACTGCTTGCAAGCAGAGACTATGAATCATTAAAAGACGGGTTTTACAATAGCATTTCAGGAAAACGCTTGACTGAGCTCAATTATGAAAAGGATATTGAATGCTGTTCTTCTAAAAATCTCAGCGATAATGTTGCAATCTACAAGAATGATGAATTAGTATTGATTAAAGATTAACTTTATATATTTTCATTTCATATAATAATTAGATAATAAATTAATAAGAAGTGTTTTATTTAATGAAAAGAGAATGTTTAACAATAATTGGTACCGCCCATGTATCTT
>NZ_JAUNXX010000123.1 GCF_030539555.1 Methanobrevibacter sp.
AATTATACTGAAAATGATTTATAAAGGGGCTTGAAACTCATGGAAATTTATCATGGAAGCACAGTAATCGTTGAAAAGCCTGAAATTAGAATTGAAAAATTCAACAAAGATTTTTACTTTGGATTTTACTGTACAGTTATGGAACAACAAGCAATCCGTTGGGCAACACGATTTGGAGAAGGTATTGTCAATGTTTACGAGTATTATCCTAATGATTCATTGAAAACTCTAAAATTTGAAAAAATGACTGAAGAATGGTTAGATTTCATAATTGCTTGTAGAAGTGGAATTCCACATGACTGGGACATTGTTGAAGGTCCAATGGCAGATGATACAATTTATAACTACATTCAAGAATTTCAAGATGGGAAGATTAGCCGAGAAGCATTTTGGGCATTAGTTAAATTCAGATATCCCACTCATCAAATTTGCTTCAACACAAAAAAAGCACTTGAAACAATTAAATTTAAAGAAGCGAGGAAAGTTTATGGATAAAAATAATAATTCATTATTTTATACCTGCAGCCTAGTTGAATTCATCTCAAGAGAAACAAAAAATAACAGAAAAGATGTCATCGAATATTTAGGTGAAGATCTGGAAAGAATTTATAACTATGAAGACGTATTTCATTGTGAACCAATTGAAAAAGTAGCAAATGATTTTATAATACGCAATAACATCCCAACCGGAGAATTTGATAATCTTTCAAAATGCAAATACAACATTCCAGATTATTGGGAAATTGGAGAGGTATTCGAAAGACTGATTGAAGATAATTATGATGAAAAAGATGTTTTTAGAGGTATAAAAGAAGTGTTTTCTTCATGGTTAGCCGAAAAAATACTGAATTTTAACTCAGATTTATATTATCAATCAAGACAATATCTAGCTGAATGTTATAAAGCTGGGGAAATCATAATTTCTTAATAAACGCAATTAAAGATAAATAACTTCAAAAAAATATGATTGAGGTTATAAACTGATATTTTTATAACTAATTATTTGTTGCAAAAATACATAATATACTTTTTGACCACAATAAGTTCAGCAATTCTTATATAACCAATTAAAAATATCGCATTCCAATATCTATAAAATATTAATCATTAGCAATAGCAGAAAACAGTATGTTTGAACCTCCCGTCGTCATACGACGAAAATATTCAACATCAATTACACATAATGTTTAATTATCATCTAACATGAAAAAATTAACAAGTATAAATAATTATACCTCATTAGATAAGTATAATTTTTTATACTAAATAGAAAATTATAATTTAATATACTATTATAAATAAATAAACTAATAGGTGAACTAAATGAATTCAAAACCCTTATTTTTACACGACAATTTAGATGAATATTTCTACAACAGGAAAGAAGATATCAAAAAACTCAAATACCAAATAGATTCCCTAAATTACTCATTACCTCAACAAATATTATTAACTGGATACAGAGGAGTAGGAAAAACCTATCTTCTAAAAAAAATAATGACAGAAATAGAACCCAATATAATATGCACATATATTGATATCGCACAACTTTATGCACGAACAAAGGAAGAATTAACAATAGAAACCGTACTTATTGAACTATTAAAAGAAATGAATCAAAGTATACAAGCAAATAACTACAAAAACAAGTACAAAGCAAAAATAACTGAATTAATAAATAATCTGAAACTCAAAAAATATGATTTCCATGACATAACAACCATACTTGACATACCCATACCTAAAAGTGAAACTAACTACGGAAAATTAAGTCAATTTGTAATGGAATTTCCTCAAAAAATAGTGGATGAAATGGATGAATTAAATGGATTTGTAATAATCATAGATGAATTCCAAATGTTAAGAAAAATAAACCATCTAGACAAATTCTTTTGGTTAATTCGAAGTTACAACCAAACACAGCATAACGTAAGCTATATATTCACAGGATCAATATCAAGAAGTTCAAATATCATAAACGAATTAAATGGTGAAAGTGGAGCGTTTGGTGGAAGATTACAACAAATAACAATCAATCCCTTCAGTAAAGAAGAAACAAAAGCATACTTTAAAGATAAAATGCGTGAAATAAAATTCACTGAAGAAGGATTCGAAAGATTTTACAAGTGCACAAGAGGAATACCATTATACATAAACAGTTTTTACAATATAATGGACAGTAATCAAATATACACACCAGAACTAGTGAAAAAAACATTTTTCACAAATATGGAGCAAATCCTAATAATGTGGATAAAAATTTGGAGCAGCTTAAACAACAACGAAAAAAACATAGTCGAACAATTAGTTGACAAAGATTCATTAACCTGGAGCGAATTACTAGAAAAAACAAATATTTCAAGAGGAACATTTAACAAATATCTAACAAGCCTCAAAGATAAAGGAATAATAAGTTACACAAACCAAAAATATTCAATCGAAGATGAAATGCTTAAAACATGGTTAAACTATGAAAAAGAAGTATATGGAATTTATCCATTATAAACCATAAGATCCATAAACTAATTGTTTTTTATTGAAAGGATATATTCACTTAATCTAACATGACT
>NZ_JAUNXX010000072.1 GCF_030539555.1 Methanobrevibacter sp.
CTGATAATCGGAACCAACATATATAGCTCCACCATTTCTAGCTGAAGAATTAGTAATGTTAATATTATTTAAAGTACTGTGACTATTGTATACCTGAATTGCACCGCCACAAGAATTAGAAGATGTATTAGTAATGCTAATATTAGTTAAAGTAGCACTACTGCCCATTATAAAAATAGCACCCCCACCATAATTTGGCCATGCATCAGTGACTTCTGAATCGATTATAGTTACATTTGCAAGGACGTTATTTGGATCAGATGTATAAAGACCTAATTGAATAGCACCCCCATATGAAGAGGCAGTGGCGTTTTTAATTATTATATCGCGGAATGTGTTTTGTACTGATGATTTTATACATATGGCCCCACCAGTTAATGATTCTGAATCATATATAGATATATTCTTCCAGTTTGAGCTTTCTGCATTGAAATAGATTGTACCACCCCAAGCACCAGTTATCTGTTCAGTTGAGGAATTGACAAAGGTAATATTTTCAAAATTGAAATAATAAGACAACTGGTTATGTGAAAATGCTCCGCCCTCATATTTTGCCTTGTTGTTTTTAAAAGTTAAATTATACAAATTGAAATAATAAGACGGTTGTGTAGTACGAATTGCTCCACCACGAGCTGCAGAATTGGATATAAATGAACAGTTGATAATATCAATATAATTTTTTATATGATTATCATTTTGAAAATGAATAGCACCACCAAGACCTGTAGAATATAAAACAGAATTTTCAGTAAAGTTGGTGTTTAAAATTGACATTTTCTCTTGTTTATATGTATATAGTGCACCCCCGTCACCTTTTGCATAATTTTTATTGAAATAAGAGTTATTTATCACGATATTTTTACATTGAGACATGGAGATTGCACCACCATGCCCATTTGTAGCATTATTGCCTACAAAAGAACAATGGTCAAATGTCACATTTGAAATACTTTGAGCTAATTTAATTGCTCCTCCACCCCATATATTACCAGAATAGGAAGCGACATTGCTTTCAAAATTTGAATTAGTTATTTTGGAATGGCTTCCGCCAATCAAAATAGCACCCCCACTAATTGCAGAAGAGCTTGTGAAATTACAGTTATCTATAATTAATTTTGAATTTGATGTAATAGCCCCACCATCTCCACTATATTTGGCATTGGTGAAAGTTATACCTTTTAATGTTACTGTAGCTCCGTCGATATTAAATATTCTGGACTTCTCCTTTGCATCAATGACAATGTTGCCTTGACCCACAATAGTAATGTCCTTATTTTTAATAGAAATACCAGTATTACCAGAATCGGAACCTCCATAAGTATAGTTTCCAGTCAAGGTAATCGTACCAGTATTGGAGTTAATCAACGTTTGTAAATCTGAAAATGATCCGCCAGCTCCGGTTGCATCGCCTAAAACATCAGAATCATCTGAAACTGAAAGAGTGGACAAATCATTACTTGTCTCAACAGCCTCCCCCTTAGGAGTTGTGAGAGTTCCATTTGCATCATCCACACCAATATCTGCAGCCGAAACTGCAGAAATTGCGCAAATCATACATAATATTAATAATATTATTAAAATCTCTCGTTTATTCATACATTCATCTCTCCAATAGATGTAAAATAAAATTTACATTTATTATTTTTCGTTAAGTGATATATATTTTAAAAAAAGAAATTATATAAGTTTTACTATTATAAAAAATTTTGAAAAAAGTATAAAAAAATATTATTAATCTAAAAAAATATGAACAAAATAGAATAACGAACAGATTATATAAATAATACTAAACTATTACAAAATTTGACTAAAAATTTTCAAAATCAAAAACTTCAAAATGAAACAGTGAAAAAAAAATTCTATTAACAATATATTACCCTCAAAACCAATATGAAAAAATTAAACATATGCTATAAAATTTACAAAATATTGAATTAATTTTAAAAAATTAAAAAAAATATACAATATATGTTGTTAGTTATTGTATAAAAGCATATCTTAGTTCAAAAAGAATATGGCAACAAATTACAATTGTTTAATAAATATAATCATCGCTACAATCATTATACAAAACAGTGAAATAAACCAATGAAAATAAAAAGAGAATTCAATGAATAGAGCCAAATTAGAAAGTTTAGATAAAAATCTATTGTAAAAATATCCAATAAAAAAAAATTCTTATCCTATGTAAAATAACAATTATAGTTAATTACCAAACTTTTGGTATATATGTTTCAAACCATTTATCATAAACTTTTGTATCTAAAATCGATTCTTTATAGGTATTTATAGTCAATTCATGTAAAAATTCTTTTGATTCGAGATAATAATGTTTTATTTCTCTTTTCATTTGTCTCCAAATTTGTTCGATTGGATTTAAGTGAGGAGAGTATGGTGGAAGGTATATTAAAGTAATATTGAGATGTAGTGCTATTTTTTTGATGAATGCGGATTTGTGAACGCTATAATTATCTAGAATTAAGCATAACCTTTGTTCGGTTTGCATTTTTGTTATTATATTTTCTTTTGTTAATAGATTTAATGTTATTTTTTCTTCTTATTTCTCTTCTTTTTTTCACATTGTTTAGTGATTCTCGATTGCAGTGTTTTCCGATTATTCTGGCTATTGTTGAGGTTGTATCATTTTTATATTTTTCGAGTGTTTTTAAAATTTTTTCTGTGAAAACTTCATTATTTTCATTGTTTTTCATTAATTGTTCGTCTATTTCTTCATCTGTTAGATTTACTTCTTGTATGATTTTGTTTAATATTTTTATTGTGTTTTTGTTTTTTGTGTTTGCGCATCTTAGTTCTATTGAGGCTATTGCGATTTCAGGGGCTGTTGAGGAATTTGTTATTGTGATGGTTGAGTTTCCATTTATTGTTAATGATCCTGTGGCGTTGATTTTGAATTTGTATGGATTTACGATTTGTGTATGCTTTGTTCCTCTTTTATATAATGATTTTTGAGTGTAAGGTTCATTTTGAAATGATGCTTCGTCAAATAAGACTATAATATCGTTTGTTGTTACATTGTGTTCTTTTAAGTTTTTTTTAACTGTTCTTCAGCATCTTCTGGTGATTTTGAAAATTTTGGATATGCTTTGCTGTAATTGTATCCTAATTTTTTCACAATTTTTCCTATTTGCTTTAAACTATAATTTACATTGAATCTATCATTAACAAGCAAATGTACATCTTTCATTGACATATTGGGTGTTTCTTCTATGATTTTATCCAATTCAATTAGTTGATCATAAGTTAATTTTGATGGCCTTCCGCCACCAAAAGAAGGTTTTAAACCTTCTAATCCTTCAGATTCGCAGGTTTTTGCCCATCTATGAACTGTTTGATATGATTTTCCTATTATTCTTGCAGCTTCTGCAATGGAATGTCCTTCACTTATGATTCTAATTGCAATTAACCTTTGATAATACCTATGGAAAGCCACATACTTTGTGATTTCTTCATCCAGAGCAGTTTTCTTAACTTTATTTAAAACATCAATTGTAGATTTTCCTGACATACTTTATTATCTGCCATTCATCTATAATAAAAGTTTGGTAATTAACTATAATATCTCTTTCTTATTCATAGTACACCCCCTCCAATTTTGTAAAATATATTTTCCATCGGAAAATATTGGAGAGTTTATTATGGTATTTGTTTTAGATTTTTATAATATATATGTTTTTTGTCGGCAAAAACCGGAAAAAACTAGAAAATATTCAAAAAAATAAGAAAACTATTAAATATTCTTCAAATATACACCCCTCATAAAATAATGTGTAAAATAATACCCCCTCCTTGTAAACTAGGTTCAATATGAATATGTACAAATGAAAAAAAATAAGAAAAATAAACATAAATTAGTATTACTCCCACAATCAAAAATTAAAAATTAACTAGCTGTCAAAATATGACAAAGCAATATGAATAAAATCTAAAAATAATTTCGATTTTTAGATGAAATATGTATAAAAAAATATTAAAAATGCTGAAAATAATTACCAAATCTGCTTAAAAAGTAAAAATAAAAGTTAATAATTTAATAAATTCATTATACAAATCCAATTGTTAAACAAAACATAAAAATCTGACAATATCATTACTGAAATGTTAATGAATTCCCACTAAAAAATTCACGGACATGAGACAATAATTCATGGCAGACAAGAACAGCGAACAACCTGTTTGACAAAATACCAACTAAATTGGAATATCTAAAGTACTACTTTTTCATATAGATTATATTAAAAATAAGAAATCAGACCTACTTTCTAAATCTTCTTAATCTAGCAGATCCAAATGTCAATAATATTAATAACAATATGAATATCGGATTACCTGTTTCATATTTTTCCAAGCCGACAGGCACATGAGGGCTGTGGCGTGTATCGTTTTTGTCCTCTTTAATAGGATTGACCTTAATGCTTCCGGCAGTGTTGCCGGCCAAGTACTTATCATCACCGGAGTAATAGACTTTGATGTCATGAACACCAACTTTTAAACCAGGAACAATGAATCCCGCTTCACCGTTTCTGATTGTTTGGGTGTACCTTTTACCTTCAATTTCAATGGTTATTGTACCTGTTGCATCTTTCGGAACTGTTACTTTAATAACTCCATTATCTCCTACAGTAATGTCCGGCGCATTGATAGTGATGTCAGGTTTTAGTTTGGATACTTTAAATGTGTCCCTGCCATCTGTCGGCAAGTACTTCTCATCACCGGAGTATACTGCATCAACAGCGTATTTTCCGGCTTTAAGATTTGGAATGTCAAATGTCGCTTTTCCATTTTCAACTGGAGCTGTGTATTTTACGCCATCAACTGTTATTGTAACAGTTCCAGTTGCATCACTCGGCAAAGTCACAACAATCGGTTCGTTTTCACCAATATAAATGTCAACTGAATCAACAACCAATTGAGGTTTTATTTTATGGACAGCGAATGTTGTTGAGTTTTTGGATGAGGAGTATATTTTATCCCCATTATAGATGACCTCAACTGATTTTTCTCCGGCTTTTAGGCCAGGAACATTAATGGTTGCTTTTCCATCAGTAATGTTCACATTGTATGATTTGCCGTCGACTTTAATAGTTACATTGCCTGTTACTCCAGTTGGACCCACATTAACTTTGATGATTGCATCCTGGCCAACATAGATATCTTGAGCGGTCACTACAACATTACTCATTCTAGCTCTCACATGGAATACATCAGAGGTATTTACGCTTGAGTAATTTTCATTTCCGTTATATATTGCAAATGCTGGATAGGTGCCCGCAGGCAAGTTAATCAAGTTCCAGGTTGCTCTTCCATTATAGGCCGCCTTAGCTGCTTGAAGCACGTCAGTTGACATGACACCATCGTCAAGTGGAATTTCAACTGTGATTCCATAAACTGTGACATTCACGCTTCCAGGTGCGTTGACTGTCACATTCAATACTTCCACTTCACCAACCCAGATATCTACAACTTCAATGGTTATTATTGGAGTTAGACGTGCAACATGGAATTTGCCTGTTGTGGAATTAGCAGCATATTTACCATCTCCACCATAGACAACAATGACATCATAGTCTCCTCCTGCCAGGTCTGGTACTGTCAATTCAGCAATTCCATTATTGATTGGGACATCAGGATAAGTTTTATTGTTAATGGTTATGTTTACGAATCCTGTTGCATTGACCGGAAGGGTTACTGTGATTATTTCATCTTCACCATAAGTGATATTTTGAGTTTCCAAATCGATTGGAGTATTTATTTTTTCAACACTTACGTTATCGCATGGATATTCGTTATTGGATTTATTTGTGTCGTTTTCTTTTGATTTGACCACGACAACATTTTCTATCAATCCTTCTTTTATGACTTTAACTGTTAAGGTCAATGTTGCAGTTGATCCGTTTGCCAGTTCACCCACATGCCAAATGCCTTCATTTTCACTGTAGTATCCTTTAGCTGTGACATTATCGATGAGTGAAACTGAGTCGGATAGTTTTTCTGTGACTTTTACTTCAGTTGCATTGCTTGGACCGTTATTGTGAACTGATATGACATATACAATTTCATCGCCGACGAAAGCTGCGGTTGTGCTAACTGTTTTGTTAATGCTCAAATCAATGATTGGAAGAGAGGTAACATTATCGGATGAAGCATTATTATTGGACCTGTTAGTGTCGTTTTCATTACTTGTCACAGTTACAACATTTGAAATTGTTCCATTGGCAAGAATCCTCACAACCAAAGTCAAGGTTGCAGTTTCGTTAAAGTTGAGATTTCCGATGTTCCAGACAGAACCATCATAACTTCCGAAATCAGTCTCATTACCAATTAACTCAACCAATGGAGAAAGCCTTTCAGTAACATTAACCCCAGTCGCATTGGAAGGACCATTATTAGTCACAGCAATTGTAAACTCAATTAAATCAGAAACATTGACAAGAGTTGCATTGACAGTCTTATTGATAAATAAATCAACAACAGGAAGAGCAGTAACATTATCAGATGAAGCATTATTATTGGACCTGTTAGTGTCGTTTTCATTACTTGTCACAGTTACAACATTTGAAATTGTTCCATTGGCAAGAATCCTCACAACCAAAGTCAAGGTTGCAGTTTCGTTAAAGTTGAGATTTCCGATGTTCCAGACAGAACCATCATAACTTCCGAAATCAGTCTCATTACCAATTAACTCAACCAATGGAGAAAGCCTTTCAGTAACATTAACCCCAGTCGCATTGGAAGGACCATTATTAGTCACAGCAATTGTAAACTCAATTAAATCAGTTACATTAGCTTTAGTAACATTAACAGTCTTAATAATAATCAAATCAACAACAGGAAGAGCAGTAACATTATCAGAAGAAGCATTATTGTTGGACCTGTTAGTGTCGTTTTCATTACTTGTCACAGTTACAACATTTGAAATTG
>NZ_JAUNXX010000073.1 GCF_030539555.1 Methanobrevibacter sp.
CACCTATTATATCACTTACTCCCATTATATCACCTTTTAAATGTATTAATTAAAACTCATTTTGAGTTAAAATTATTTTTATTACTAATTAAATATAATCTTTATTATAATTTTATGAATATAATGATTGAACAATATTTAATTAGAGAAATAATGTTTTTTCACAATATGAGTAAGTTTTAATTACCCATATCTGTGAAAGTTGTTTGTGTGATGGTTTTGGAAAGGCCATATCAAGCTTTTTAACATCTCTAAATACTTACTTATAGTTCATAATGGAATTCCAAGTAATGCAATGATGAAAATAATTTCATCCGTTAATAAGTGAGTAAGGTACGGAACAATCATGTTTTTGGTTTTAATATATCCGTAAAACTCAAATATTGAACCAAAACCCTATACGAAAAGTGCAAATATTAACATAGTAGGATTATATGCATGGAATCCTGCAAACATCACCATTATTATAGCAACAGAAATGATTACAGATATTTTACGGTTATTTGAGAATTTGTAAATCACTCTTAAGAAAAATATGAATGGGATGAACTTGAAGAATTCCTCACCCATCAATGAAAATATTGATGTGACTAATGTCATGACTGTTACTGGTTCTGAACCCATAGTTCCTGGGCTGACTATTCCAAATTGCTTCAATATCATCTCCATTACCATTGCATATACAATATATCCGACAAAAAGAGCCACTATAAGGACAAGATCTTTACGGGACGGCATTCTGAATATTGCTTTATAATCCCATTTCAAAAAATATAAAACAGGTACAATAAACACTATGCAGCCTAATATTATAAGAGGCAGATTTCCTGAAATCACTGCTAGTAATGTTCCGGCAATGAATGCAATAAATAATACAATCCATCCCCATTTGGGAATATAAGGATTTTTATTATAAAACGGAAAATCATAACCTTCATCTTCAAATTTAAATCTATCTATTACTGTCATATTATCAACTTTGTTTTAATTATTCTAAGATCTTTCAGGTATTTCTGCGAACCAATTGGTTTTCTCACCTACCAAATACATTACAGCAAATAGTATTATTTCAAAAATAATTGTTGCTACAACACTCTCTAATTGAGGATTTGATGTTGATACGTGGAGTCCGAGCATGACGAATAAACCAACAGTAAAATTATTTGCGGTAATTAAAAAAACAATCTACAAAACAACTTATAATTCAGCAAAAGAATTAATAAACTTGTTTGAAGAAAAATTCTATGAAATTATTGAATCAAAATCATTTTATGAAAATTGGCTTGAAGTAAATGGTATAAACTTTTAGAGAAAAACTATAATTGAAAAGTAAGTAGTCCCGAGCGGGGTCGAACCGCTGTCTTTGGGTCCAGGGCCCAAAAGGATTGCCGCTACCCTACGGGACTATACAATTATTTTTAGAAATCATACTATATAAATTAATTTCAGCTTTGTAGAAATCCTATTTGATTTTCACAAAAATTTTTTAAACATCTATTTTTTATATCACTCTCTCCAAAAATATTTCTGTAATGAAATATGTTCTTAATGACTTGCAATTATAGTATATGACTATTTTAATGTGAAATCTTTACATAAACTTCCAAAGGATACAGAATACCCTAAACTACAACAATATTCAGTATACCCTTCATCATCAAAATTACCAACTATCCCCCCATGACTATCAAAAAATTCTTCGTAGCAATATGAACAATCCCAGCTACAATAACCTCCACCATGAATTTCAATCCATTCTAATTCTTTACGTCTTTTTTCTCTTTCTCTTGCAATCTTAGCTTCTTCTTTTTCTCTTATAATTCTGGCTTCCTCTTCTTTTCTTGCAATTCTGGCTTTTTCCTGCATAATTGCTTTTTTAAATTCTTTTTTTATGAAGTGTTTAATTTCTTTCCTGCTCATGTTTTCTTTTTTATCAATTAGCTTGTTTTTTAGATTATCTTTAATGGAACTTATGTATTTTTGGCCAATATTGTTATTGCTTATTTCCAATTTGATTTCTGATGACTCGAATATTTCATCAATCATTTTTAATATTTTCTTTTCTTCTTCTTTTTTGATTTTGTACTCAATTATTAATTGATTCACCCTAAATTCCACACCCGCACTTTTAATTTGACCAGAGTCTATTTCTTTTTCAACTTGTTGTCTGATAGCTTTTCGAGTATTGATCGTATTTAAACCATTTCTACTTAATTGATTATCAAAAGATTTATTGGAAAATATATCTCCACCAATTACTCTTTTAAGTTCATTTTTAGCATTCTTTTTTTCTAAATTATCTGAGTATTGATTTAGAGAAGGATTATTCTGTTTTATATCAAATGTATCTATTTTAGTCCCACAATTTATACAGTAATTATAATTATTTTCCAATTTAAATCCGCAATTAGTGCAAAAATTAGCCATGTTCCATCATCCAGATTTAGTTTTTTAACAAATTTCAGTCAAAAAGTTAACTATGAATCACAGTCACATTTCCATCATATGTGCATCCCTGATATTTGCCATTGCCTGCAAAAGTAAATTCTCCATAATAATTGTCGCTGCCGGCATCGGGCAAATATTGTGCATTTTCAATAGTGAATTTTCCACTTTCATCGGTTACGACATCAACAAGAGTTCCCATTTCATAGCCCGGTTTGTGGAATGTTATTGTTTGATTTGCAACACCGTAACCATAGGCATCAGATAACATACCCGAAAATGAGGCATTTTCAGCCACTTCAGTCTCATTAATAAGTATGAATGTAGGCACATCATTGTTGAACTGGAACCAGAATACACCCATACAAATTACAAAAGCAACCAACAGAACAATTAAATAATAACTTTTCCTTTCCATTCAATCACCTTCAATTAGTATATTGAAAAATGATTAAAATAAAGTTTACTTTAATTTGAACTTAATCATTTAAAATAGCTTCACGGACCTTGTCAACTGCAATCTGTTTTTTAGCAGGAAAAGCGGCAATCTTTACTTTAAGATGAATTGAATCTCCGGAATCAAGGATGGTCCATTTTTCATCAAGTGCATCTTCTTTATCGAATCTTAAAAACCAGTTACCTTTCTCATCGATTTTGCGCTCTAAATCCCCATTTAATTTGTCTAAATCTGTCCACTCGAGGAGTGTATTAAAAAAAGTCTTTGTGTATCGTTTTTTAGATACCATTCCGGATAAGATAATTATCTTATCTTCAAGCAATCCTTCAGCCTCTTCCGCTTGGATTTCAGCTTCGGGAAGAATATTTAAAATAGCTTCGGAAATCTCATCAACACTTTCATTTTCATAAACGAAAGCTCTGAACTTAATATTATGAATCATTTTAATCAAAAGGAATTGAAGAAAAATTAGATTTTTCTTCTTCTAGCTTGTTCTGAGCCTTTTCCTTTAGATTTGATTCCACGTCCTTTATTACCAGCACTAGTTAAGCCTCTGAGAGCTCTGTTAGTGTGTTTTTTGGAGCAAATCCAATTGATTTTTTTATCGTTGATAATTGAAGGACTGTTAGGATCAACTAAAATTACTTCGTAATATTTATATTTTCCGTCAGCCCATACCCAATAGGAGTTCAATACTTCTAAGTTAGGGTATTTTTTAGCTACACGTTCTTCAGCAATTCTTTGAATGGATTTTGCTTGGGTAATTTTGTTTACACCCATTCTTTTAGGTTTACGACCGTTGAAGTGACGGGTTTTTCTTCTTCCACCACGTCTTACTCTTGTTCTTACTAAGACGAAACCTTTTTTAGCTCTGTAACCTAAACTTCTAGCTCTGTCGAGTCTGGTTGGTCTTTCAATTCTTTGAACTGCTTTTTGTCTTCTCCATTTAGGAGCTCTTTGCCACATGAGTTCACGTACGTAGGACTCATCTGGGTTTTTCCATGCGTCTCTAATATATTTATACATAAATAACACCTTTTTGTTCAGCCACGAAGGCCACATCCATATGGGAACTTATCCCCAAAAAAAGTATTTTAGCACTGCCATAAAAATAACAGTAATCAAATATTTGTTTTATGTATTTATAAAGGTATCGTTGAAATTGAAATTTTAACCGTTATTTCAATATGAGTTAAATTTTAATAACCTCCCCAATAACTCAAAATATTAATACAGCATAATATAAATCATATACCATGAAGATGCCCGAAGAGATAAATCCAAAACTGCTCGCACCTTGCGGAATAAACTGCATCAGCTGTGAAAAATACCAGAAACCCTGTGCAGGATGTTTAATCAGCAATGATGGGAAAAGCAAGGCCAGCTTAAAATGTAAAATAAAGACTTGTTTTGAAACCAAAAACTTCAGCTACTGCGGGCGCTGCAGTGAGTTTCCATGCCCGCTGATGAAGAAACACTCCAAAAAATATGTTAAAAGGCATGCCTTAAACACACTTGAAAGTGCAAAAAGAATCAAGACCACAGGCATCGGACGCATGATGGTTCAGGACAGAGAAAAATGGTTATGTCCAAAATGCGGAGGGGTTGTGAAATTCCAAACTAAAGCCTGCAGCGAGTGCGGATTTCAAGTTGATTAAATGCAATACTCAATTAATTATTTCGATTGTTAATTTGATAACTATCGATTTAAATTTAGCATTACTTAATTTAAACAAATTTCTTTTGAAAAATAGCTTTGAAAAATAATGTAATCTATATGAAAAAATAAAAAAAGAATAAATATGTTAAGAACATATTTATTTTGCCGGAATTTCGCTTTGCGGAACCTGATATGTGAAAACCGGAGCAAATACCCTGGATGTTGAAACAAGCAATGATCCGATTGAAATTTCTATTGTATTGTTGATGGAAATATAGTTACCTGCATCGAATCCGAATAATCCGACACCGTTAACAACATCAAATGTAACTTCAACTTCACCGTCTGTCCCCTGTTTAATGTGGCATACAAATCAAATGAAGTAAGATTTGAAGCTATTTCACCGTTCTTATAAAATGTGATGCTGTAATTTCCAGGACTGGTGGAATTTATTCCTTTAAATACAATATAAGTTGTGTTGATTCTTGGACACATTGTTCCATATCCCACAACAGCAGTGTCATAATCCCATGTTGTATAATCATTCTTTCCGTACCAGTTTGCATCAAGTTGAAGCCTTTCGCTAGGATTCAATAGGCCTCCACCGTATATTCCTTCAGGATTTGCGCTTAACTCACCTAAAATCATCATACTAGGGCCTCTTGCATTTCTGTAAATTGCATTGTCAGTCACAAGAGGTTGAACAGGATTTTCAGCCAAATCGTAACCTGCATTGAATCTGATTCCCTCCAACACATTATCCGTGATTGTATTTTGAGTTATTACAATTCCTGTTGAATTGTTTGCATCGATTGAAATTCCCAGATGGTTGTATGCGATGTGATTTTTATTTACGGTGACATTCACTGCGGAATTGTTTAAGAATATTCCATAGCCTGATGGGCCTTCAGGGACTGTCAGAATGTACAATCCTATTTGTTCGGATATTTCATTGTTTGTTATTTGAATTATGTACTTGGATTTGTTGTCGTGTTTATCCTATTGATTATCGGATATAAAAGAGAAAAAGAAGTGTAAATAGCTGAGTTATTTATCGTTATACTATTTTTAATTTTTTAATTTCTTATTTAAGTCATTGGCAACCAGATAGTAATAGATATAAAAACTACACCAAGATATGGCTGCGAATATGCATGCTATAACAATCCAGCTCACTATTGGCCAGATACCCAATTCAACAGGCATCCAATGTAAATAAATCGCAACAATGAACAGTACTGTCATTCCAATGCCCATCTGGAAGATTATCTGAAGCGGAAATGCAATATCATCTCTTTCATAAATCAAGCCAGATAGGGAAAATGCCCATCCGACAACAATAGATCCGAAAAATGCACCCATTATATCATTTCCTGAAAAATTAACATTTTGAGAACCTACCTGAAGACAAATGAAAACCATTACACACATTACAATAAAACAACCCACAAATGCTCCCAATGCCAATCTTTTAATTATGTCAATCTTCATTATTCCACCTACAAATCCAATGCATTTTTAAAGTCCGGCAGATATTTTCTCGAAATATTGTCCTTTAAACCATTTTTAAGCTCTATAAACATCATTCCCCTAAGGGAAGGAGCTACTCGCTCAATCTTTTTTATGTTAACGATAGTCGTTTTGGAAATTCTTACAAAATCGCCGCTTAACGTTTCCTCCACCTGATACAATGGTTTCTTAATCAGATAGTCATTACTTTGCGTATAAACCTTAACCTGTTTTTCCTCAACCCTAAGCATGAACACTTCACTGAATTCCAAAAGAGCTATATCGGATCCCTTTTTAACTGCCAGCATATCATTTGAGTCATCATTTTCCAATATGGACATTGCTTTAGTAATATTATCGGTTAACTCATTAGTATGGATATCTGCATAAGGCTCTTCAACATCTCTTGATACAAATAAATTTACTTTCATAATCTAAACTCTTAATTTTTCCATTTCCTCTTGTATTTTACGTTCCCTATAATCTTCACTATCAAACTTAGAGATAAATACAAACGCATTTAAAAATTTCGCAACTACACCGATCCCCCAGAAAAATACGGGGAACAATACCCACCAGAATTGAGGAGTGAATATCCAGTTTATTACAGCCAGGAATGCGTTCACAATAACATAGATAGTGAAACTTCTATAGAATTTTATTTTATTATCTACACGTTTTTCTGCTCTTGATCTCAAATCGCTCATTTAATCACCCATTTTAGATATTTCTTCTTGAATTTTTCTTTCCTTATAATCATGTCCAACAATATCTTCAAAAGAGTATGCATCAAAAAAGTCATCGAGGACTCCTAATCCC
>NZ_JAUNXX010000007.1 GCF_030539555.1 Methanobrevibacter sp.
TTGTTTTTTAATACTGACAAGAGCATTAATAAGCATAGCTAAAGTAGGAATTAACAGCACCCACTGCATCCATGTAGCATTTCTGCTTAAAATTGCTATTATAATCAATGCAACACAAAGAATTAATAAGAAACTGGAGTCTGATTTTTCAATCAGCAGTTCAACATTTTTTTCTTGTATTTTATGCTGTGCTGTCTGAACACTTAACAGATTTTGTTCATGTTTTTTAAGTGAAACAGCCATTGCTCTTTGTAATTCATCTTTTTCAAGTGGTTTGAGCAAGTAACCAAAAGGATTACTTGTTAACAATTTATCAATTGTTTCATCAAAAAGAGCTCCAATTATAACAATTACAGGAATATTAAAAATCTCCAAATCGGTTGCTACTTGAAGCAAATCTAAGTTTTCTTCTTCAGTATCTAAAAATATCAAGTTAGGTGAATATTCGTCGATTTTTTTGAATATGTCTTCCTTTTCAAATGCAGACCCAACATATTCATAATTGTACTCTTCGACATAACTTTTTATTTGAGATAGCATTATCTCTTCGGAGCTGATGGCAAATATTTTAGGTTTGCCACGGATTAACTGTAACTCGGTCATTTGAATCTAATTAATTTGTAAAACCACTAGCATCATTAATTTTATTTTCTTCTAGTTTAGCTCTATTTATTGTGATTTTAAGAGTTTTATCTAATTTGCTAATATCATATGGTTTTGAAACGAATCCGTAAGATCCTTTAACATTGGATTTTTCAAAAGTATCTGTATCAGTGTTCGCAGTCAAATAGATTACCGGTATTCTTAATTCTGAAATAATCTCTGCTGCTTCAATTCCTTCCATATCTCCTTTTAGTTTAATGTCCATCAAAACAACGTCAGGTACTTTTTCAGCAGCAACATCGATTGCATCTTGACCGGTATCAACTGTGTCAATTACATCATAACCTAATTCTTCTAAACTGTATTTCAAATCTAATGCGGTGATTGCTTCATCTTCAACAACTAATATTCTTTCATTCATAATTTTACCTTCTATTAATAATTCACTATTTTTGTATTCATTTTATTTAAATTTTAAGTATTTTTATTTTAATAAGAAACTTATCCTTCAATTGTATGTTCCATGTATATTGGGAATGTTAACCTATATCCAGTTCCGTTTTCATGTTGGAACAGTTCAATATGACCATCCAATTGTTTGGTAAGGTTTTTAATAATTTCACATCCAAGATTTTTGGTAATTTTATCAGGATTTTCGATTCCAACACCGTTATCCTGAAGTATAACCTGTGCGGTTTCAGTGTCAATCCTTTTAATCTTTTTAATAATTTTCTTGTCCGGTTTAGTTTTATCAGGGAATGCATGCTTGATAGCATTCATTGTAAGTTCATCAATAACGAGTAACAATGGCGTAATTACTTCAATGGTTAAAACTAAATCCGCATCGACCTCTGATTCAAATTCGATACCATCTCTCAAACCAATTAAACTTCTTAATTGACTGTCCTGATCTTCAATATATTCTTTTAAATTAATATTTTTGAAGTCAGTGGTATTGTAAGTTTTTTCATGAAGAATTGCAAGAGAGGATAGTCTGGATTGCATATGGTCAATAATCACATTAGGTTTATTTTTATAGGCTCTTTTTTCAAGGTTTAAGAAACTGTTAAGCACTTGCAGGTTGTTTTTAACTCTGTGGTGAACCTCTTTAATCAGTACTTTCTGATGTTCGTTAGCTTCCATTAATTCCAATTGTTTGGTTCGCTCTTCAGTAACATCAGTTAAAAACCCAATACTGTGTGTCTCGGATCCGAATTCGAACCTTTCAATATATATTTCACATATTTTCTGATTGTTCTCATCTCCTTTTACATTATATGTAAATGATTCATCAAGTTCATTGATTTGCCCATCCGCTAATCGAATAATATTGTTTATTACATCTTCTTCGACAATATGCTGAATAACTGCGCGGGAATGAGAATACTCTTCAGGTGATGCTTCAATAAGATGGTAGAAACCTTGTGAGAACTCATATTGTTTTGTATTTAATGGCTCAA
Source organism: Methanobrevibacter sp. (assembly GCF_030539555.1). Lineage (GTDB taxonomy): Archaea > Methanobacteriota > Methanobacteria > Methanobacteriales > Methanobacteriaceae > Methanocatella. The sequence goes on from NZ_JAUNXX010000007.1 coordinate 2,064, forward strand.
TAAGCAAAGCTAACTTTTTATTGTTTTTAAATCCTTTAAGTAAAAAATCAACAGGCCTTGTCATTTTCCTACTGGAATCAGTACTAACATCTTTCATTAAACCATAACGGCTTATTAGGTGGTTATTTTCATCAAATTTTGAATAAAGATTGACTTCAATGTATTTTAAAACACCATCATCAGTTCTAATTCTGATTATGCTTTCGTAGTTGGTTCTTCCATTGTCCATTTCTTTAAGCATCTTTTCAAGCAATGGCTTGTCTTCAGGGATGATTAAGTCAAAGACAATATTGAAATACTCATCGTTTTCTTCTCTTCCCCTGTTAAGGATGTTATAAATACCCTGTGTCCAGGAATACCTATCATTAATTTTATAATAACTTCCCGTTTGTGAGAAGTATTCGATTAAATTAGCTTTTTCATCGTACTCTTCATCGGGAACATGCAAACTTGTGTCACGATTATCCCTATGGTCGGAGATAATAATTATCTTCTCCATATCAAAAATGATTTTAACGTTTGAAAATCTCGCTAATTTTTCGTGGAAATGATAAAAGAATCTCATTTTTTTAGTTTTATGAGTTTCATAAACCTCTTTTAAAGGTTCTTTTAAAATGTTATAAAAACCTGGAGAGGTTTTACTGAGCAAACGTCCCGCAACGTCACTCTGTTTAATATGTCCCCGAACAAGAGCGCTTAATCCTAATCTATGAACAATAAAATCTTCACCATCATTGTATGGAATGAAGATGTCTAAATCGTTGCCCAGATGATTTAGGGTTTTTTCGAAAGGAGTATACGGTATTTCAAATTCTTGCGGAACATATTGAAATAACTCACTTTCCTTTATATCATAGATACTAACTTCTTCAGTATCTTCTAACTTCCGGTATGTTTTTTCAATTCTCATCGGTTTCACCTGCCCATAGGCTTTTGTGGTATTCAATAGTATGATCAAAGTTAACTGGGAAAATAATTTCAAATCCAGTTCCAACTTCACAGTCTAAAATCTTAAGTTCTCCATTAATTTGTCTAGTTAAATTATTAATTATCTCCCAACCCAAATTATGATTTATTAATGCATCAGGGTCTTTTAATCCAACTCCATTGTCTTTTAAAATTAATTTGCAGATGTGTTCATCAATGAAATCAATTTTTTTGGAAATTGTTTTATTTGGCATGTTGGGATCCGGAAATGCATGCTTTATTGCATTCATGGTAAGTTCGTCAACTATTAAAAGCAATGGTGTTATCACATCTATTGATAGGTGGATTTCCGGATCCACTTCGGATGTAAAGTCAATGTCTTTTGCTTTAAATAGCATTTCCAATGTTGAATCTTGATCTTTCATGTAATCCTCAAGATTAATGTTAATGAAGTCCTCTGTGTTGTATGTTTTCTCGTGGAGTAATGCGAGTGAAGCTAAACGCGCTTGCATATTATCTAATATACGATTAGGATTATCTCCATATTCTCTTCTTTCAAGATTTAAGAAACTGTTCAACACTTGCAGGTTGTTTTTAACTCTGTGGTGCACTTCTTTAATTAAAATGTTTTTGGTTGCATTTGATTTTATTAATTCCTGTTGTTTTTGACGTGAAACAGTAATATCAGTTAAGAACCCTATACTGTGTTCCTGATTACCATAGTTAAAACGTTCAATGAATAATTCGCATATTTTGAGATTTTCTCCATCACCATGAACATCATATGTAAATACAATATTGACTTCTTTGATTGCACCGGCAATTATTTTTTCAATTTCTTTTTTGGCACTGTCTTCAAGAATATTGTCGATTATGCTTTTGCTGTGTATGTACTCTTCTTTTGGAATTTCAATCATTTTGTAAAATCCTTCACTAAATTCGTACCTTTTACTTAACGGTTCTACGAGTAATGATAATTTGGAGTTATGATTGAATCCGTTCAGCATAAAGTCCACTGGCCTGGTCATGTGTTTATGAGAATCAATGCTGATGTCTTTAAATAAACCGTAATGACTTATTACTTCACCGTTTTCATCAAATTTTGAATAAAGATAGGTATCCAAATATTTGATATGTCCACCAGGTGTTTTTATACGAATGATATTTTCGTAAGTGTCTGTTTCAGGACTCATAGTTTGGAGTAGTTCTTCGACTAATGGTTTATCTTCGGGAATCACCAAATCAAAAATAATATTATAATAGGCGTCAGTTGTTTGCTTTGAACGATTAATAATATTATAAATGCCCGGAGTCCATGTAAATTCATCATGAGTTTTATAATAACTTCCAGTCTGCGAAAAGTATTCGATTAATGTGGCTTTATTCTCTTCGTCTTCTTTTTGCTGTTCTTCCGGAGTTTTGCTCACGTCAGGAGCTGGTTTTTTCATATCAGAAATTGCATAAATTTCGCCTTCGTCATAGATTATGTGAATGTTTGTGAGTGTTTGTATTCTATCACTTTGATAGTAAAACATTCTCATAGCTTTTGTTTTTCCAGTTTCCATAACCTCTTTATAAGCATCTTTAAATAATTCATAGTAAAAAGGAGAAACCTGGCTTAATTTACGTCCTTCAACAGATTTTGATGTCAAATTCAGTCTTTCAAGTAAATTCCAACCTATCCGTTCAACAATGTAATCTTCACCATCGTCTATTGGTAGGAAAACGTTAATGTCTGATGGCACATGTTTCATGACATTGCTAAAACGAACTTTATCCGGTTTTTTAACTTGAGGAGCTTCCTGAAATACTTCGCTTATATCAATATTATAAACTCTTATTTCTTCAATTTGCTCTAGTTCTCTAAATTGCTTTTCAACATGCATGTGAATTACCTAAGTTTATAAATTATATGAATTATATTTTTGTTTAATATAATATTTATATTATATGAATTCTTCTAAAATATTGATTAAAATGCAATTTTGGAAAAGCTTTTTAATTAGTAAAAATATAATATTAGTGTTACGAAAATTTTCTTAATTTTCATATTATATTAATTTTTAAGGAGTTATTAAATGACTTGTAGTATTTTAGTTGGTGGAGCATGGGGTGATGAAGGTAAAGGAAAATGTATTACTTACCTTTGTGACACTGATAAACCGAAGATAATTGCTCGTGCAGGAGTCGGGCCAAATGCAGGGCATTCCGTTGAATTCAATGGAGAGAAGTACGGTTTAAGATTAACCCCATCAGGTTTTGTGCACACCGGCGCTAAACTCATGATTGGAGCAGGAGTTTTAGTAAATCCGGATGTGTTATTTAAAGAATTTGAAGACTTAAAAAAATATAATGTAAAAGAAAGGATGTGTGTTGATCCTAGATGTGCAATAATTAATGAAGACCACATGTCAAGAGATAAAAGCTCAAAACATTTGGCTGAAAAAATAGGAAGTACAGGGTCTGGATGCGGACCAGCTAATTCCGATCGTGTAATGAGAACTATCGGTTTGGCCAAAGACGCTCCGGAACTTGAAGATTATATTGCTGATGTGTCTTTTGAGGTCAATGAATCTATTGATAATGGTGAAGATGTATTTATTGAAGGATCTCAAGGTTTTGCTCTTTCTCTTTATTATGGATCTTATCCATTTGTAACCAGTAAAGATACCACTGCATCCACATTTGCTGCAGATGTGGGGGTTGGACCAACTAAAGTCGATGAAGTCATAGATGTATTCAAAGCTTATATTTCCCGTGTTGGAGAAGGTCCGTTCCCAACTGAAATGACACAGGAAGAGGCAGAAAGCAAAGGTCTTGAAGAATATGGTGTTGTTACCGGAAGGCGTAGAAGAATCGGTTACTTTGATATGGAACTTGCAAAGGAATCATGCAGAATCAACGGTGCAACTCAAATAGCTTTAACATGTGTTGACAAGTTATTTGACTGTGCTCGTGTACAGAACTATGATGAATTGTCTGCTGAAACAAAGGCTTTCATTGAAGATATACAAACTGAAACCGGAGTTCCTGTAACAATCATTTCAACTGGGCCTGATTTAAAAGACACAATCGATTTAAGAAAAGAATTATTATAATTCTTTTTTTTTTCACTATTTTTTTTAATATCCACATTCATCAAAATGTGCTTTAATTTTTGAGTAGATTTCTTCGCTTTCAAAATCGAAATTTGTGTTATATGAGTTATAAGCTAGAGTACAATCTTTTTTTAAATCAAATTTAAAATTAGGACATTTATCGAATAATTTTTCAAAACAGATTTTTGAATGTTCTGGAAAGGTAACTTCCTCAAAAGGAATTTTGCTGATTGTCATTTCCATGGCACAGGATAGGACAGTCAATTGCAGGGCTGACGCATAGGCATCGTAAAACTCATTATAATCTAAGTTGACGTTAAAATAAATCATGAAATTAATCATCACATGTGAAACCCAAATCAATGAATTTGGTTCAAATTTCTCTAATTGTAAATCAGTAAATTTAAAAATTAAATCTTCTAGATTTTCACCAGAATTATCTTCACAATATTTGACAAACTCATTAAATGAGTAATTTGATAAATATTTGATGTAAGCATCTTTTATTTCATCATCGCAGGGATATTTTGAAATTTTTTTTAAATCTTTTCGTTTTAATATTCGGGGATAGGTAAACATTGTAATCAATTCCATGTTTAATCTAATTAAATAATTATATTACTTCTAATTTTTAATATATTTAATCATGTACAATGACATGATAATCATTCGTGGAGCAAGTGTTCATAATTTAAAAAATATTGATGTTGACATTCCTTTAGGTAAAATTGTAGCTATTAGTGGAGTTTCAGGTTCGGGCAAATCATCTCTTGCACTGGGAGTACTCTACTCTGAAGGATCACGAAGATATTTGGATGCCCTTTCCACTTACACCCGAAGAAGAATCACACAAACACAAAAAGCAAAAGTTGATTTGCTTCAATATGTTCCAGCGGCTCTGGCTTTACACCAAAGACCGAGTGTTCCCAATATCAGATCCACTTTCGGAACCTCAACTGAACTTTTAAACTCTTTAAGATTATTATATTCAAGATGTGGTAATTATGTCTGTCCCAATGGGCACTTGCAGGATGCAACTTTAAATGTGGCTCGTGAAATACCAATAAAATGCTCACAATGCGGTGAAGAATTCTATGGGCTTTCAGCTGAAGAATATGCTTTTAACTCTGATGGTGCATGTCCGACCTGCAGTGGAACAGGTTTTATCAGAGATGTGGATGATACAAAACTTGTTTTGGATGAAAGCAAAACTCTGGAAGAGGGTGCAGTTGCAGCATGGAATCAGTTCGGTATTTCATGGATGTATCATGTTGCAGGAGAACTCGGCGTTAGAGTTGACGTTCCCTTTAAAGACTTAACTGATAATGAAAAAGATATAGTCTATAATGGGCTGCCAGTTAAAAAATACATTAACATCCCATCTAAAAATGGGAAATTATTTGAACTGAATGCAGAGTACAGAAATGCTCACAAAGCTATTGAAGAAGCCTTGAGAAATGCAAAAACCGAAAAAGGATTAACTAAAATCAATAAATTTTTAACAACAAAAGTCTGCAGTGACTGCAACGGAACAAGATTAAATCACAAAGCCAATTCAACTCTTTTAGGTGGAATTAATATTTCTGAAGCGTGTAAGATGACTTTAAATGAATTGGTTTTATGGATTCCGGAAGTTATTGATAATCTGCCTTCTGATTTAAAAGAAATGGCTGAAGCTATTTCAGAAGAGTTCATGGACAATGCAAACATTTTACTTGATTTGGGTTTAAGCTACATTTCACTTGACAGACCTTCAAATACACTGTCAACCGGTGAACTTCAAAGGGTTCAAATCGCAAAAACCTTGAGAAATCATACAACTGGTGTATTATACGTTTTGGATGAGCCTTCAATAGGACTTCATCCCAATAATGTTGAAGGACTGATTAATGTCATTAAACGACTTGTGGAAGATGGAAATTCAATTATATTGGTTGACCATGATACTAAAATATTGAAGATTGCCGATTATATGATTGAATTGGGTCCGGCTGCAGGTGCGGATGGGGGAAATATCATTGCTGAGGGTACTTTAGATGAAATTGTTGATGATTCAGCCTCACAGATAGCTCCATTCATAACAAATTCTGAAAATGTTATTGTTAGGGACAAATCAGGGGATATTTTTCAAAATGGTGAAATCAGAATTAAAACATCGCAAATCCATAATGTTAAAGAAATGGATATAAAAATCCCCAAATCCAGGTTAACGGTTGTAAGTGGTGTGTCGGGAAGTGGAAAAACAACTCTTCTTTTAGAAGCACTTTATCCTGCAGTAAAAGCTTACATTAATGGTGAAGATTTGCCTGTCGGTGTTAAAGACATAGAATGTGAAGATATTAAAAAAATAGACTTAATTGACAGTGTTCCTATTGGTAAAAATGTAAGAAGTACTGTTGCAACCTACTCTAAAGTCCTCGATGAATTAAGGAGGGAATTTTCAAAATTGTCAGATGAATATAAAACTGCTGATTTTTCATATAATACTGGAAAATTGAGATGTGAAACCTGTAACGGTACTGGTAGCGTATCTATGGATGTGCAGTTCCTGCCTGATGTGGAAATGACATGTCATGATTGTGAAGGCTCAAGATATAATGAAAATATTGAAAAAACAAAATATAACGGGTTATCTCTTGCGGATATCATGTCACTAACAATTGATGAAGCGTTGGAAGATTTATTTGGTCTTAAAAAAGTCACTTCCAAATTGCAAAAGCTGTCTGATTTGGGATTAGGTTATCTGACTTTAGGTGAGGCAACTCCAAGTTTATCCGGCGGCGAAGCACAAAGACTAAAATTGGCTTCTGAAATTGGAAAATCTCAGAAAAATTCAATATTTATCTTTGATGAACCGACTATTGGACTTCATCCATTGGATGTTAAAGTATTAATTGGTGTTTTTGACCATTTGATTGACATGGGGGCAACTGTAATTGTTATTGAGCATGATTTGGATTTAATAGCTAATGCAGACTATATTATTGATATTGGAATAGATGATAATAATTATGGTGGACAAATTTTGGCTTGTGGTTGTTTGGAGGATATAATGAAATCTAAAAATAGTCTGACTGGTAAATATTTAGCTGAAAAGGATTTGTTTAAAAAAGTTAATGGGAGGGGTTAATTTTTTCTTTTAAGGTCTTTAAGTTGATTGATGGAGATGCCTGTGCATCTGATGATGATCTCCTCATCAACACCTTCAGAAAGGAAATTTTTAGCATCTTCTAGTTTTCCATCTTGTTTTCCATCGAAGTAGATGGTATCAAATCCTTGGCCATATTTGGAAATAATTCTCATTATTTCAGGATTTTCTCTTTCCAGTTTTAACATATTAACCATCTCTGACAATTTATTTTTTGTGAGGAATCGATTTAGTTGCATGATTTCACAAAGAATAATATCAGTTTTCAAATCTGAATCTGGGAAATTGGTATGAACTATTATGTAACATATAATGCTCATTAATGCTTTAATAGGTATGTCAATATCCATATCTGGTAAAATAAGCAAATCAATTGCTTTATTTTCATATAATTCTTCTTGTGTAATCATTTTGTATATTAAAGTACTTAAAACTTCCCTGCCATTTTTTTTCTTTGGTTGCAACGATATTTGGCTGAAAGTATATATTGTACTTAATATGTGTTTTAATTCTAAATTAAAGCAATTTAACACTTTTAAATCAATATTGGTATCTGCATATTAAAATAATGTTTTAATATAATTATAAATATAACAATTGTTAATATTATTACTTGGTGTTGTATTATGGAATTCTTAAGACAAACTGATGTTATTCAATGGAAAAACGGCGAATACAAAACAATTAAGGAAAACAGTGTCGATGACGAATATACTTACTTATTCATAGATTATCTGCCTCCAAGAAAGTTTTCAACTTATCCGAAGGATTTGGAGGACTTTGCAATAGGATATTGTTTAGGGGAAGGATTGATTAAGGATTATTCTGATATTGAATCCATCAAATTGGATGGAACAAATGTATTGGTATCAACAAAGCTAGCCCACAATCCTGAAGAGGATTTTGAACAGGAAGGTATTGTTCAGGAGAGAAAAGGAAACTGTGAACATGCTTGCGTATGCAGACTGCTGGAATATCAGGGGGTAAATTCAGACAATGCCGGAGGAATCAGATCAGAGTTAAAGACAATAGAACCCAACACTTCAGATTTGAATGTGGATGCAACCCAAATTGTCAGGGACATAAAACATTTGACTGATGAGGCAAAAATCTGGCAGAAAACTGCAGGGGTGCATGTGGCACAATTGAAATTTGAAGATAAGATTATTATCCGTGAAGATGTCAGCCGTCACGTTGCGGTTGATAAGGTAATTGGGGCAGCTTCAAGGGAGGGTTATGACTTTTCAAGATGCTACATTTCATACAGTGGAAGGATGCCTGCAGACATGCTGATAAAGGTAATCAGGGTTGGAATTCCGATAATCATTTCAAATGCGGCGCCGGCATCCTCAGGTATTGATGTGGCACGTGCAGGTAACATTACGATGGTCGGGTTTGTCAGGGACAATAGGTTTACAATATTCACTGCCCCTGAAAGGGTAAATCTGGAAAAATAGATGATTTAAAGTTCATCCAGTGAAAATGAACCTAAATCCAGTAAATCAAATGTTAATATTTTCGGAGCGACGGTGACTTTACCGACTCCGGTTATTATCTTATAAGCTTCAAATGCTTCAAGACATCCTATTAAGTTTGGTGTAGGTCCGATAACAGGCGGAACTCCTGAAGTTACATTTTTTAAAGCGTCAATTGTTTCATCATTTAATTCCTTTCCGATTGAAGGCAAGTTAAACATTTCTTCATAGCTTTTATCGCTGTTAGGTAAAAATACTGTAATCTGACCCATTGTTCCGTGAATTGCACCATGGATATATGGGATTCCCTTTTCTTTAGCGGTTCTTGATACGATTACTCTTGTCAGAACATTATCGAGTGCATCGATTACTATATCTGAATCGCCAATAATTTTGTCAATATTTGTCTGGTCAACATGTTCGTTAAATATGGTGACTTTAACATAAGGGTTTATCAGTCTGACTTTTTCACCGGCAACGGCACTTTTATCAAGGCCCAAATCAGTAAGTGTGGCTAAAGTCTGTCTGTTTAAATTGGACAGGTCAAATGCATCTTTATCAACAAGGACAAGTTCGCCGATACCCATTCTTGCAAGCATTTCAATGGTCTCTCCACCTATTCCTCCACAGCCGATGACTGTGATTTTAGCATCTTTAAATCTTTCCTGTTCGCTTCTTGTTACTATACTCATCTGACGGGAAGCAATTTCCCAGTATCCATCACCTATATATCTTGTTGGCATTTTTTCACCTAAACGTTTCTTCTTAATTTTTGCAATATTTCCATAAATCTGTCTAATGCGATTTCATGACTTTCCAGGTCATGACCTTTTATCAGTCCATTTTCAAAAATTTCAATATTTTCGACTTCAATTTTTTCCTCATTTGCAATGATGACTTCGTCAAGTTGCTTTTTTGTATTTTCAAGGTTTACTGTAAACGGAAGCTGATATGAAAATGAACTTTCTCCATAGTCAATGTCAATGTATTCATCATCATCGATTTGTGATAAATTTAGTGCAACTTTTTTAAATCCTTTGCTTTTTAATTCATCGTTAATGTTAATAAATTTATCCTCACTTAATAATTGATTAATGTCATCCACTTCAATAATACCAACTTCACCCAAAGCCCTAACTTTGACGATTTCACAATCCGTGTTTGCCAAAATATAATCTTCGCAATATCTGATTTTCTCGATTTTTTCATGAGTGGTTCGTGTATTTGTTGGAAGTCTTGTTGCAAGACAGGTTGTTGATCTTGAATATGGAATGTTATTGTCATTCAAATATTTGTGAATTTCCTTTGAAGTAAGTTTTGCTTCAATGAATGGGGTATTGAAGTTCATTTTGTAGGTAATCAGTATTCCCGGTCTATCAATAACCAGATCGCTGATGTTGTTTCCATCACAAATGTAATCAAAGCCATTTTCAAGAGCCACTTCTTCGATTTTTGAATACATCATGTTTCTGCAGTTATAACACCTTTTTGAATCATTTTCCAGGAAGTTCTCATGTTTATAAAAGTCAATGTCGACTATTACATGCCTTATTCCAAATGATTCTGCTGTTTTTTTGGTGTGTTCAACAAAACCTGTCGGAAGCAAATGATTATCGATAGTAATCGCTAATGTGTCCGCTGCGACTTTGGAAGATAGGTAAGCTATTAAAGTGGAATCTGCACCGCCTGAAAAACCAATTGCGACCTTTTTATCTTTCAAAATATTGCAAACAACATTAATTTTATTTTCTAAGCTCATTTTATCATCTTTTAAAAATTTAAGAGCATCTTTTGATGCTCTTTTATGTTCTTTGTAAAGGAGTTTTTATAATCTATTTTAATATTTTGTTTTGGAGATTATAAAACAATTGAAAGATTTTCACCCGAGCTTATGGAAAAACATTGAATCCCTTCGAAAATTTTAACTATATAACAATAGTTATTTTTTCCATAAATATGAATTGTGTAATTTTGATATTTAAATGTTTTGTAATTGGAATAGTCACTATTTTCCTATTTGAACAGTTTTACATTTCATTTGATGTTCTTTAGAAAAACTTATATTGGGATAAGATAATATAACAATTGTTAATATAATTTGGAGGTATTGAAATTTACGATGTTATTGTAATAGGAACAGGTGCTGGAGGATCAACAATAGCCAAGGATTTATCAATTATCGGAAGAAAAGTTCTTATTTTGGAAAGGGGCTCAAATCATAAGCAGGGAAGCTATGTAGCTCACATGAAAACCAAAAAAATTCAACTAAAGAATAATCTTTCAGATGAAGACAAGAAAAACTATGAATTCCTAACATATCCTTTGGAACTGACAAACATTGAAGAAATTGGTGGAACAACAACATCCTCCATAGGAAATGCATGTTTTTCATGCAGCGGATGCTATTCCAACTCAATAATACAGCAGTTTGAAGACAAAAATTTAGATATCTTTGAAGAGCTTCTCGAAGCCAGCGGTGAATTGAATGTCACATATTTTCCAAAAAAGCTATGGGGCCATTCAACACAGCTGATTTCTAATGCTGGTGAGGAATTGGGATATGTTGTTGAACCAATGCCAAAATTTATTAATTTTGAAAAATGTAAATTATGCGGTAAGTGCGTAAACGGTTGTGTATTTGATGCAAAATGGGATGCCACTTACTTTGTCAAAGAGGCACTGGAGTATGGTGCCGATTTGATTTGCGATTTCAATGTGTTTGAAATATTGCATGAAAACAATGAAGTTGTGGGTGTTGTTGGAATCAATAAAAACAACGAAAAACAGATTTTCAGAGCAAAAAAAGTAGTTCTTGCAGCTGGTGCCCTGAACAGTCCGATAATTTTAAAAAATTCAGGTATTGCCAATGTGGGTGGCCAAATATTTTTTGATATTTTCACGACAATAGGGGGATATTTGAAGGATGCAAATCTAAAAAATGAATTGCTGATGGGAATTAAGGCAGAATTTGGCCCGTACTTTTTGTCACCTCACTATTCCATGCAATTACTTCCGTTAATGGAGCAGAAAGGGATTGATGCCCATGACAAAGATGTGGTGGGATTGATGCTCAAATTTGCTGATACATGCATTGGAACAATAGATATTGATGGAAATATTGAAAAGATGCTAACAAAGGTTGACGTTGATTTGATAAAAGAAGGTTATGAAAAGGCAATAAAAATATTATTGAAAATGGGAGTTCTAAAAGATTCAATTGTCGCAACATCCCTTAAGGGTGCGCATCCTGGAGGAACTGTTGCAGTAGGTGAAGTTTTGGACAACAACTTCGAAAGTGAAATCAGAGGGCTGTATGTTGCGGATGCTAGCGTGATACCTGAAGCTCCAGGAAGGCCTCCGATATTAACAATCGTTGCAATAGCTAAAAAAGTGGCAAAAATAGTTAATCAAAATATTTAAGGTGATATGATGGAATTCAATTTGAAATTTAAAGATATTGATGAGACAAGAGAATTGAAAGAAAATTTTACAATTAATGATTTATTGGGTGAATTGGGCTTGTCTGCTCAAACAGTCGTTGCAAAGCAAAACGGTGATTTGACAATTGAAGAAAGTCTAATCAATGATGGTGATGAGATTCATTTGGTTCAAATAATCTATGGTGGTTAATTGCTATTTTTTCTGCAATAACCACTAAAATATAATCATTTTCTTTTTTAAAGACTTTAACATTACTAAAACCAGCATCAAGCAAATATTTCTCTAATTCTGGAGCGGTATATAGGCTCATTCCTTCAACTGTATTTAACCAGAGTTCATCATCAGGATGATTACCGTCAGTTCCCTGAGCAATCATGAACTGTCCTTTTGGTTTAAGGATTCTTAAAACTTCCTTAAATGTATTTTCAATATCTGGCCAGAAGTAAATTGTCTCAAAAGCAGAAATCAAATCGTAGCTTTCATCATCAATTGGCATGTCACAAACGTTTGCTTCAATAACTTTGCATTTTCTCAAATCAACAGCTTTATGATTTCTCTTAATGGATTCGGCCACTGAAATGTCTGAATAGTCAAGCCCGTCAACGTTTTCTGATGTCAGTTTAAGGAACTTTTCAATGTTTACTCCGCCACCGCAGCCAATATCTAAAATGCTATCATTTTCTTCAACATTAACGCATTCGAATGCAAATTCAGAGATGTCTGCGTGATTTTCATTCATTCTATTTATTGTTTCGATGCCCTCATCACCATGGGGCTTCATGCACTGATCAATTTTTTCAGCTACCATAATCAAAACATTTAATAATTTTTGTATAATTGGATATTTGTGATGAAAGTTATAATATAATTGTCGGTGATTGATAATTACTTATTTTTTTCTTATCAATATTAATTAATTTCTTTTTTTAATTATTTTAAAACTTGTTTTTTAAAAAATTGATTGTCAATAATAGTTAAAACTAATTTTAAAGCAAAAAACAAAGGTTTATATAATATTAAAGTAATTATATAAGTTTACTAAATCCATGCGGAGGTTGGCTTAATGACAACGTCTAACCCAATTCAGATACTAATTAATGAAAGTGTTAAAAATCGAGAAATGGTTAATATAGACATTATCAAAAGTCCGATGAAATACGAAATACTTAATTTGCTTCGGCAAAACGAAATGAACTTTGATGAGATTGTTAAAAGCACTTCAAAGTCAAAAGCTGTAGTTTCATTGCATCTAAAAGATTTAAGAGAGGAAGGTATTGTCGGCTATAAAGCTGATCCGAGTGACAATAGAAAGAAAATTTTTTTCCCGAATTCGAAGATGTTGGGCTTCGATTGACTCAAATAATATCAAATCAAAGGTCAGGACAAAAAAGTTAATTCAAAGATTTATTGGTGAGGGAGAAATTGAATACAACTTAATGTTGATGCATACATTTAAAACTATTTTGATGGAGTATGGGATGGAGATTAATCCAATAATGAAAGCTATTGGAAATTATATTGGGGATTATATATTTACGCAGGTATATGACAGGGATTTTGAGAAGTTTCTCTATAATATTTCTAAATACTGGGCGGACAATAATTTGGGCTTTTTAACTTTTGAAGTTAAAAATAACTTACGAATAATCTGCATGCATTCATTCGAATCTGTAAAACTCGAAAAAACAGGTCTTTTCGGAGTGCCATCTTGAGGTTGGCATGTTTGAATCATTATTCTATAACTTTTTTGACTTTTACATTAACATTGTAGAGACAAAATGTTATTCTATGGGTGATGATTTCTGTCTGTTTGAGGTTGAACCGTAATGTTAAATATTTTTTCAGTCAAATAGTAATTTGGTGATAAAATGGATAATAAGATTATCGCAATTATGATAGCAGTAATCGTTATTGCTGTTGTAGCTGTATTTTTCATGATGGGTGGTGGCAGCGATACTGTAACAATCGGTTATTTGCCTTCAGACCATGATGCGGCGTTGTTCGTTGCAGACGCTCAAGGCAAGTTTCAGGAAAACGGAATCAACACAAAACTGGTTCAGTTCAACAATGGTGGGGACCTGATGACTGCAATGGCCAGTGGTGAAGTCGATGTTGGATATGTTGGAATTACACCTGTTCTCTCTTCAATCGAAAAGGGAGTTCCAGTTAAAGTGATTTCAGCAGCTCAAACTGAAGGATCAGGTATTGTCGTTGCAAAAAACTCTGATATCAGTTCAGTTTATGACCTGGAAGGTAAAAAAGTGGCCACTCCGGGTGAAGCTTCAATCCAGCACATGCTTCTTACATACTATCTTGACCAGAACGGAATGGATATCAATGATGTTAAGGTTTCCGCCATGAAGGTTCCTTCAATGAATGATGCTTTAAAAACCAATAAGATTGATGCAATGATTACCTTTGAGCCATATGTGTCAATTGCTGAGCAAAACGGTGCAGAAGTATTGGTTGATTCATCTGAAATTCTACCAAATCATCCATGTTGTGTTGTTGTAGCATCCGATGACTTCATCAAAAACCATGAAAATGAAACAAAAACAATTTTGGAAATCCACAAGAATGCAACAGAATTCATTAACAATAACACTGACGAAGCTGCAGGCCTATTGCCTAGTGATATTGTAAGTGATGTTGAAGTGGAGAAAAAGGCATTGGCAGGTTTCCCATTGATTTCAGGTTTGGATGACGACTATAAACAAGATGTAATGGACTTCATGAATCTGGAAGTTGATTTGGGCGTATTGAAAAAGCCAATTTCTGAAGATAAGATTTTCTGGGAAAGTAGTTAATTCTACCTTGACCTCTTTTTTTTACAAAATATTTATATCATTTAAAGTTAATTATTTAAATAGGGATTCAAAATATAACAATTGTTAATAAAATTAAGAGGCAATTTATATATAGTATTCACTTTAAAGTAATACTGTAAATAAGTTAACTTAATTTACGGAGATTAAAAATGAATAAAAAAATTACTTTTGTTTTAGTGTTGGCACTTGCCGCATTCCTTGTAATGGGCTCAGCTAGTGCAGGTCTCTTCGACTTTTTAGGCGGAGGAGACGACACTGTAAAGATAGGTTATTTACCTTCCGACCACGATGCAGCACTTTTCGTTGCAGACGCTCAAGGTAAATACGCTGAAAAGAATATTACAACCGAACTTGTTCAATTCAACAATGGTGGAGACTTGATGACTGCTATGGCTAGTGGTGAAGTCGATGTTGGATATGTTGGGATTGCTCCTGTTTTATCTTCTGTAGCTAAAGGAGTTCCTGTTAAAGTTATTTCTTCTGCTCAAACTGAAGGTAGTGGAATTATTGTAACTAAAGATTCTAATATTACTTCTGCTGCTGATTTAAAAGGTAAATCAATTGCAACTCCTGGTGAAGCTTCCATTCAATATGTATTACTTTCATATTACTTGAAACAAAATAATTTATCTACTGATGATTTGAATATTTCTGCTATGAAAGTTCCTTCAATGAATGATGCTTTAAAAACCAAACAAATTGATGGAATTATTACTTTCCAACCTTATGTAAGTATCGCAGCAAATGACACAAATAATGTTGTGTTAGAAAACTCTTCTGGAATTTTACCAGACCACCCATGCTGTGTTGTAGTTGCATCCGATGATTTCATTAAAAACCATGAAAATGAAACTAAAGAAATTATAGCTATTCATGAAAACGCTACTAAATTCATCAATGACAATATTAAAGCAGGTAATGCTTCTGAAGTAGTAAAATTATTACCTAAAGATATTGTTTCTGATTCTGATTTAGAAGCTCTTTCACTTGAAAGTTTCCCATTCATTTCAGGTATTGATAAAGATTTCAAATCAGATGTGGATGCATTCCAAAAACTTGAAGTGGACATTGGTATTCTAAACAGTACTGTATCTCAAGACAAATTGTACTGGGAAGCATAGTTAAATAACTATGCTTTTATTTTAATTTTTTTCATATTCTTTTTTTATTAATTCCATGACTTCTTTTGATTGTTTGTTCCCGATTCTTGAAATCATTCTGTCATTTTCAATAACTCTGCCCATATATTCGGCTCTTTTTTCATCATCAACGATTTTATATCTTGAAACATTAACTAGACATTCGATAATCCCTGAAAATGCTCTGTTAAATGCTTTAATACTTTCATCATTAACAACGACTTTTTCGATTTTACCTTTAATCATGAAAATGCTTTGGTCATTGTCAATTGGTGTATTTTCAGCTTTTTGTTCGTTAATGTCAACTACATTAACAATGATATATGACCCTGCATCTTTTAGAATTGCAATATCCTCATCGTCAGTGAAATATTCCTTTGGAAGTTTATCTAATGTTGATTTAGTAAAAATCATAGGATCTTGGGTGATGTTAACAACATATCTTTTAGTTTCTTGAATGTTTTTTAATGTTTGTGAACCTTCAAATATCCTGCATCCAATGTCATCTTCACCAAAATACTTTAAACCAATGGCTGCGGAGTTCTTATTGCCATCACCATCAATTGTGGTATAAATGCATTCATATCTTTCATCTGTGTTTATTCCTATTTTTTCTAAAGTTTCATTCATTTTATCATTTCCTGTTGTACCGGAAAGGCACTGGCGATTTTGTTCAGATTTTCGAATACATTAATTAATGAATCTAAGCTGCCTTTAATTTCATCATTTTTAATCTGTTTTAGAGTTTCAATATATTGTGGAAATGTATTTTTTCCATTTTCAAAGAATAAGTAATATTCGTTGAATTGAATTTCTTCCCGGTTTAAATCGGTGATGATGTCTTCATATAATTCTTTGAAATTTCCAGAGATTTCTTCAAAAGTTGTTTTTATTTCAGGGGTTTCTAAATTTTCTAAAGCATTATTTAATGCTATTAAAGAAATAGTATACAATTCTAAGTCAAGTTCACCATTCATGGCAATCACTAAATTTTTGAATAAGAAATAAAAAAAGAGTAAATTTCTCAATTTGAGAAATTATAATTTGATTTTAATATCGAGTGCAGATGAACCTTCTTCGTAAACAAAGATTGGGTTAATGTCTAACTCGGATATTTCTGGGAAGTCTAAGGTTAATCTGGCCACTCTTTTAATAGCTTCTTTGACTTCTTCAACATCGCAAGGTGCTTCACCTCTGTATCCTTCAAGTAATTTGGATACTTTGGTTGAGGCGATTTGTTCTTCAATTTCTTGAGAACTCATTCCTTTTGCAAGGTTGAATGAAACATCTTCGATGAGGTTTACATAGATTCCACCCATACCGAATGCAATCATTGGTCCGAATTGTTTGTCACGAATCATACCAACAATCACTTCTTCACCGGAGTCCATCATTTTTTGAACTTCCACGCCATCTGGAACAATATCTGGGTGTGCAGCTTTTGCATTTGCAATAATTTCGTCATAAGTTGCTTTTGCTTCTTCTGCTGTTGAAATTCCTACTTTTACACCACCAATATCTGATTTGTGTAAAATTTTATCTGATGCAATTTTAAGCACAACAGGGAATTCCATTTCTTCGGCTAAAGTCGCTGCTTCATCAGCACTTGTTGATAATTTAATTGGTGCTGCTGAAATTCCATATGCTTCAGCCACTGCATATGCTTCACTACCAAGTAGAGTATCTCTTCCATCAGCTTTAACTTTGTCGAATATTGCTTTTACTGCATCCTTGTCCATATCATCGATTTTTTCAATGACATCATCATATTCCTTATTTTCGAGTTCAGCATATCTTGTCATTGCTTCGAGTGCAGTTACGGCAGTTTCAGGGAATACGTATGTTGGCACTCCGTTGTCCCTTAAGGCTTCATTTGCAGCTTCAAATGATGGTCCACCCATGTTAACAACAATAATCGGTTTGTCAAATTCTTTTCTCTCTTCTAAAATTGCATTTGCAATTCCATCAGGATCTGCTGATGCGGTAGGACAAACCATGATAATTAGACTGTCAACTTCATCCTGGCTCAATACAATTTCTAAAGATTCTTTATATCTGCTAACTGGGGCATCACCTAATACGTCAATAGGGTTTTTAGCACTACCTTCATCAGTAACACATTCTTTTAATCTGGCAGTGGTTTCTTCATCGAATTTAACGAGGTTTAAACCTACTTTTTCCATAGCATCTACTGTAAGTACTCCTCCACCACCTGCATTGGTGATGATAGCTACATTGTCCCCTTTTGGAAGTGGGGCTTTGGAGAATGCTAATCCCAAATCAAATAATTCTGCCATTGTTTCTACACGCATAATTCCTGATTGTCTGAATGCGGTATCAAATGCAAGGTCACTTCCTGCAAGCGCACCTGTGTGTGAGGATGCTGCTTCTGCTCCTGCTGAACTTGAACCGGATTTAAGTACAATAATAGGTTTTTTACGAGCAGTTTCTCTCATTGTTCTTACAAAGTCTTCATCATCAGAAATGGATTCAAGATAACAAATGATTACTTTAGTTTCATCATCTTCCGCTAAATATTGCAATAATTCAATTTCACTTACTCCGGCTTTGTTACCTAAACTGATTACTTTACTGAATCCGATTCCGGAAGTTACGCTCCAATCGATAATAGCCACCATCATTGCTCCACTTTGGGAAATAAATGCCATATTTCCTGTCGGAGGCATCATTTGGGAAAATGACCCGTTTAATGGTGTGTGTGAATCAGTGATTCCTAAACTGTTTGGTCCAATAATGTTTATTCCATATTCTTCACCAAGTGCTGTTAATTCTGCTTCTAATTTAGCTCCTTCTCCACCGACTTCCTTAAATCCGGCAGTAATAACTACCATATTTTCAACGCCTTTTTCACCACATTCTTTAACGGCAGTGTTTACAAATACGGAAGGGATTGTTATAATTGCTAAGTCAACATCTCCCGGAACATCGGTAATGTTTGCATAAGCTTTTTTACCTAAAATCTCTCCGCCTTTTGGGTTTACCGGATATATTTCTCCTTCGAATCCATCATTGATTAGGTTGTCCACAATGATGTATCCTACTTTTCCTGGTGTATTGGAAGCACCAATAACAGCCACGGATTCAGGTTTAAACATCTTATTGAGATCGATCATAAGTTTCTCTCCTAATAATTTTTGTTAACATTATATTAATTTATAATGATAAATAATTAACAATTATTATAATTATAATATATGTTATATGATATTTAAATATATTGTTTAATATTCGCTTAAAGACTGTATAAAATAAGATACGATAATATATGTAATTGTTTTTTTAATTTTTGAATTTATAAATAACTTTTTTCAAAAAAATAAAACATTTTAGATTTAAAATTTTTTTAGGGATATTGGATATTTTCGCTTAAACTTTATAATGTAGGATAATTATAATTATATATAAATAATAAACTTTTGATATTATAATTTCAAATATTATAATATATGAAATTAAGGGGAATTATATGAGCTTAATAATTGCTTACATTGGAAAGAAAGGCTGTGTAATGGCAGCAGATAAAAGAAAAATAGGTTATTTCGGTGATAAAGAAAATTTAGAAGTTTTAGAAAAAGAATTGTATAATGGTGAAATTAGCTCTGATGATGAATTCAATAAAAGAGCTAGTGAACTTGGTATTTCTGTAAAAATTACAGATGATGCTAGCAAATTAAAAATTGTCGGCAACTGTGTGAGGGGGGAAGTAAGCACTAAAGGGGCGTTTGAAACAAAACGCAGAAGAATTTACGGAACTACTAATGGTTATCAATTAGTTGAACTATTGGGTTCAGAGGTCTCTTCACGTAAAGCCGGTGAAAGCGGAATTGTAATTTTCGGTAATAATTTTGCTAAAAAAATGGCGGAGACATTAATTTCAAGAAAATTCAAACCTTCTTCAAGTTTAAAATCCAAAGGCGAAGTATTTGAAGAAGTTATTAAGGAAGTTTCATCAAAAACCCCTACTGTGGGTGTTAACTGCGATATATTGAAACAGGGTCCGCATTATAATTCTTCTCAAGCTCAAAAACATTTGAACATAACAATTGACAATGATGTTAAGGTGTTAGTTAAATTCAGACAGAATCTAACAGAACAAATTGTCCAACAGAGTATTGAAATAGAAATGGCTAGCAAAATTATCGACAAAGGTGATGTGGGTAAAATCGTAAATATTGATGGAAATATTTTATATGTTCAACTAAATGCTAAAACACAGGCATTGGACGGAAATTGGAAACAATTGGCAGCACCGGGTCAAAATGTAATAATGTTTACAGAAAGTAGTGATGTTAAAATAGGGGATGAAGTCACAATTGATAATGAGGAGTTATGCATTAAAAAGAATAAGTCTCCTCTAAAATGTGACGTTATTTTATGTTCATTATGATGGGATTTAAATGAAATTAACTTTTTTAGGAAGTGGGGGTGGCAGATTTTCTGCCATATCTCAGAGACGAATGACTGGGGGATTTAGGATTGATAATCTTAATGGAAAGAATTATCATATTGACCCGGGGCCTGGAGCTCTCATAAGAACTTATCAGTTTGGTTTTGACCCTCGAAATTTAAGCGGTATTTTTGTTTCACATGCACACACTGATCATTATAATGATGCGGAAATTCTCATAGAGGCAATGACCAGAGGGATGACCAGAAGTTATGGAACCATTTTTGGAAGTACAAGTGTGTTAAACGGTTTTGAAAAATGGGGTCCATGTATTTCTTCTTACCATCAATCCAAATCGGATACAATAGTTTTGAAACCTGATGAGGTCAGTGAAGTAAACGGCATTAAAGTTAAAGGAACAAAAACCCTTCACGGCGATCCTGCAGGTGTTGGTTTTCAGATAGATTATAACGGCTTTAAAATTTCTTATACTTCAGATACCGGATATTTTGATGAATTGCCTTATTATCATAAAGGTGCGGACATTTTGATATCAAGTGTATTGAGACCGGGAAACAGGTCTATTCATGGGCACATGTGCTCCCGCAATTTCATTGACTTGATTAATGAATTGCAACCGAAAGTTGCAGTAATGACTCATTTGGGTCTTAAGATGATTTCCTCAAATCCGGTCACTGAAGCTAAAAAGATTTCAAAAGAAACCGGCGTTAAGGTAATAGCCGCATTTGATGGATTGTCCTTCAATGTTAATTACAACAATCCTAAAAGATTCAGATTGATATCCCTTAAGGATGTGGAATCTCAAAACCATAGCACCAGTCATACATTATATAATAGTGAAAGGCGCAATTCTTATCAGACTGCCATTAAAAATAATGAATTTGATGAGCTTTCAATAATAAAAAGAAATAAGAATTAAAGTTCCAAATTTGCTGGATGGATGAATCCTGAGCGAATCATATGGTCTGCTAAGATAATTGCAGTGCTTGACTCAGCCACTATTGTCACTCTAGGGCAAATGCAGGGGTCATGCCTTCCTTTAATTTCTATTTTTTCATTTTCTCTTTTTTCTAAATTAATGGAATTTTGGCATTTTGAAATTGAAGGGGTAGGTTTAACAGCAATTCTTGAAATTATCGGCATTCCATTGCTCATTCCACCAATTATTCCTCCGGAGTTGTTGGTTTTAGTAGTTATCTTATCATTTTCAATATGATATTCGTCATTTATTTCAGAGCCAGTATGATTTGCCACATCAAATCCCAGACCGATTTCAACTCCTTTAACCGCACCTATATTCATCAGTATTCTTGCAAGATCCCCGTCCAATCTTTCAAATACAGGTTCCCCAAGACCTGCTGGGATGCCAACAGCTATTGTTTCTACAATTCCTCCAACAGAATCTCCTTCGCTTTTTTTATCAATAATTAATTTTTCCATTTCACTGGCCGCTTTTAGGTCTGCGCAACGGACAGGATTCTTTTCAACATTTTCTCTGATTATACTGAATTCCTGAGGCTCAGCTTTAATGTTTCCAATTTGGGTAACGTGTGATATTATTTCAATATCCTGTGTTTTAAGGAGTTTTTTAGCTATTGCCCCGCCGATTACATGGCCGACAGTAACTCTTCCACTTCCACGACCTCCGCCGTTATAGTCATAGTTTCCGTATTTGCTCATCCAACCGAAGTCTCCATGAGAAGGGCGAGGGGTATTTTTAAACATGGAATAATCCTTGGAATGCTGATTTTTATTGAAGATAACTCCTGTAATTGGTGTTCCATCGGTTTTACCTTCAAAAATTCCAGACAATATTTGTACTTCATCTGATTCCTTTCTAGGTGTTGTAACACTGCTGGTTCCAGGTTTTCTTTTATCAAGTTCCTTTTGAATATCTTCCTGGCTCAATTCAAGATTTGCAGGACATCCGTCAACAATAGCTCCTAAAGCTTTACCGTGACTAGCTCCAAAGCTTGTCACTTTAAATTTTTCTCCAATTGAATTTGACATTTTCAGCCTCTTTGTGATAATTATTGAAATATTTGTCGTTTTAATTATTTATTGTTTGGTAATAATTTTAAATAATTCTAAGTTAAGATATTTAATTAAGTGATTATTATGGAATTTCCAACTACAAGAATGAGAAGATTAAGAAAAAATGCAAAAATTAGAGATATTGTTCGTGAAACTAAACTTCAAAAAGAAGACTTGATTTATCCGATTTATTTTAAAGAAGAGCTTCAGGGATTGCAAAAAGAAGAAATATCATCACTTCCAGGTGAATTCAGATATTCTCTTGATGCGGGTGTTGAATTTGCAAAACAACTTGAATCTAAAGGATTAAAATCAATAATTGTATTTGGAATACCAAAAGAGGATACCAAAGATGAGATAGCTTCTCCTGATTACTCAGCAACTGGCATTGTTCAAAAGGCCATCAGAAAACTTAAAAAAGAAACAGACCTTGTTATAATCAGTGATGTTTGTTTATGCCAGTACACTTCTCATGGTCATTGTGGGATGATAAGGGATAATGATGATACTGATGATGGAATCGAAATATTGAATGATGAGTCTCTCCCATATATTGCAAAAGTTGCTCTGTCCCATGCAGAAGCGGGAGCAGATATTGTTGCACCTTCAGACATGATGGATGGAAGGGTTGGAGCAATCAGACAGGCGTTGGATGACAATGGATTCACAAATGTGATGATAATGTCATACTCAGCCAAATATGCATCTGCATTTTATGAACCATTTAGAGTTGCTGCCTGTTCATCACCGCATTTGGGGGATAGAAAATCCTATCAGATGGATCCTGGAAATGCTATTGAGGCAATCCGTGAATGTGAATTGGATGTAATTGAAGGGACAGATTTTCTGATGGTAAAACCTGCACTTCCGTATCTTGACGTTGTCCGTATGGTTCGCGATGAATTCATGCTTCCCTTGGTCGCATATAATGTAAGTGGGGAATACTCAATGATTATGGCAGCAATTGAAAAAGGATATTTGACTGAAAGAGCTATTTTAGAATCCCTTCTCTCAATTAAAAGGGCTGGAGCAGACTTGATAATCACTAACTTTGCACCTTATTTGCTTTTAAATGAGTTGATAGAATGAATCCTTCAGAAATCGCAAAAATTGCGCAGATTGCATCTGCCTTAGAGGTAAGCGGATATCCGAAACCGGGAAATGTTCATAGAACTCGTGACTATGATGATATGGTATTCGAAGACTTTGTAATAAGTGGGATTGTAATAGGCGATACCATTCGTGAGGCATGCACTGATGTGGATGTTGAAAACCCTCTTCTTGGAAAATACATTTTGCAGGCTGTAGCCGAAACAGATAGGTGGATTAAAAATAACACCAATTTGGGAATAGTCATGATGACAACACCTATTGCTGTTGCAGCGGCTATTAGTGATGATTTTGATGATATTCGTGAAAATATTAAAGTTTTAATGGCCAATACTTCTGTTGATGATGCATGTGATTTGTATGATGCAATCAACATTGCAGATGCAGGCGGAATGGGTGACCAGGATGAATATGATGTGGCAAGTGACAATGCTAAAAACGAATTGAGAGAAAATAATCAAACCATGTTTGATGTATTAAAAATATCAGCTCCATGGGATATGCTGGCTCGTGAAATGACCTCTGATATGCCTGCCGTTTTTGAGATAGGTTATCCGACATATCATAAACTAAAAGAGGAGAAATCTCAAAACGATGCTTGCGTATTGACATTCCTGACTATATTGTCACAGGTTCCAGATACTCTAATTTCAAGAAAATACGGCTCTGATGAAGCCTTGAAGATTTCTATGATGACAAGGGATTTGCTTAATTTAAAGGATGATGTTGATTTTGATGAAAGGCTTAAGGAATTTGATGACTTTTTATTTAAAAATAAGTATAATCCTGGAACAACCGCTGATTTAACTGCGGCTTCTATTTTTGTAAGCTATCTGAAATCAAATTTTGAATAATTATTTCAATTATTCAATTATTTCTTTTGTAATCTTAGCTGCAGATTCAACCATTTTTGGACAGAATTCCTTAAAAAGATTATTTTCAATTGCAAATTTTACCCCTTCAGGGGTTGTAATATCACAATTTAGTAATTCATTGCATATGTATGAGCCATTTTCAGCACTGAATTTATCTAGAAACTTTTCACAAACATCATCACTTTTTGCTTTATTTTCACCATATTTTAAGCCTAAAGCCATAAGCGCACCAGTGCAAGCTCCACAAACTTCTCCTTTACGCATTCCACTTCCAAAACATGCTCCAATCTTTAAAGCCAAATGTTTATCAAGTCCTAATTTTTCACTGAATGCTGCAAATACTGCTTGAGAGCACATATAACCGTTTTCAAATAATTGTATTGCTTCTTTAATTTGTGTCATAATATATTTTTTGTATTTTTTGTTAAATAATTTCTTATTTTTTAATATCAGCACTATATTTATAAATGTTTTCTGACAGATATTATTATATTATTAATCTTAAATTATGGTGTTTGAATGAGTGAGGATATTAAAAAAACCATTAGTGAATTGCATATTTACGAAAAGAAATTCTTAAAAGAACTAGGAGATAATCCAAATGCTACTCCAGAGGATATAGCTAAAAATGCAGAAATGGATATTAAATCAGTCATGAGTGCAGCGGGGTCTTTGGCTTCAAAAGACATTATTGAAGTGCACAAGGATGTTGAAGAAATATATTCATTGACTGATGATGGTGTTGAATATGCTGAAAAAGGGCTTCCTGAACGTAGGATATTGGATGTTCTGGCCAGTAAAGACCACATTCACATGAAAGACTTATCCGATGAAACAGGCGTCGATAAAAAAGAAACTAATATTGCTATAGGTTGGCTACGCCGTAAAAACTGGGCAAACATTGATAAGGGAATGGTTACCATAACAGATTTCGGAAAGGATTTTGTATCCAAAATGGATGTGGATGAAAAAACCCTTGATTACCTTAAAGCAAATGCGGATGGAGTTAAACTTTTCACTGATGATTTGATGAATGGTGTCAAAAAGCTCACCGGTAGGAAAAATATTTTAAATGTTAAAAAGGAAACCTCACATTCCTTCATTATTCTACCTAAAGGTGAAGCGATTTTAAAAGAAGGGTTCACCATACAAAAACAAGCTACTCAATTAACACACCAACAATTAAAGGATGGGGAATGGAAAAGCTTACAGTACCGTCCTTATGATATTAATGCAGAGGCTCCTGTAATTTTTGCAGGTAAAAAACACCCGTTAAGAGTAATCATTGATGAGATAAGGGAAATCTTTTTGGACATGGGATTCGTTGAGGATAACGGGGAATATGTTGAATCTGCATTCTGGAACTTTGACTCTCTTTTCCAACCGCAAGATCACGCTGCCCGTGAAATGCAGGACACTTTCTATTTAAAAAATCCCTTGACCTGTGATTTGCCGGAAGGAGATTTAGTAAAACTTACAGCTGAAACTCATGAAACAGGTGCTGATACAGGTTCAATCGGTTGGCAATATGATTGGAGTGAAGATATTGCTCGTCAAAGTGTTTTAAGAACTCACACTACTGGAATATCCACTAAACACCTTTTTGAGCATGAACCTCCTATTAAAATGTTTTCTGTAGGGAGAGTATTTAGGAGAGAGACTTTCGATTACAAACATCTGCCTGAATTCCATCAGGTGGAAGGACTTGTATGTGGTGAAGGAATCAGTTATCAAAATCTTTTGGGAGTCTTAAAGGAGTTTTATAAGAAATTAGGTTTTGAAGTAAGATTCAGGCCAGCATATTTCCCATACACTTACCTGTCCACTGAAACCGAAATTTATCTGGAGGAAAAAGAAAGCTGGATTGAGCTTGGTGGTGCGGGAATGTTTAGACCTGAAGTATTGAGACCTTTAGGCATAGACCAACCGGCTTTGGCTTTCGGTTTAGGTATTGAAAGACTGGCAATGATTAGGTATGATGTAGAGGATATTCGTATGCTTTACAAAAGTGATATTAATTGGCTTCGTGAAGTTCCTCTTGATAACGGGGTAGAATTATAATGTCAATCAAGTTGGTTTCTTGGAATGTAAACGGTATTAGAGCCGTCTCTAAAAAAGATGAGTTTTGGGACTGGTTTGAAAGTAGTGATGCAGACATTATTAATTTTCAGGAGGTAAGAGCAACTGAAGACAAGATTCCTAAGAGATTAGCTGATTTTGATGGGTTCCACAAGTACTATAATGAAGCCGAAAAAAAAGGATATAGTGGAGTTGGGACATACTCTAAAGTCGAAGCTGCTGGGGTTACCAAAGGATTAGGTATTGAAGAACTTGACGGTGAAGGCAGGGTTTTAAGAATTGAATATCCTGACTTTATTTTATACAACATTTACTTCCCGAATAGTGGAATGAATGCAAAAAGACTTGATTTTAAAGTTGATTTCTGTAATGCGCTTTTAAAGCAGATTGTAGATTTAAAAAACCAGGGTAAAAACATTATAATTACAGGTGATTATAACATAGCACACAATCCAATCGATGTTTATAATCCTAAAAACTGCGAAGGAAAATCAGGATATCTTCCTGAAGAAAGAGCATGGCTTGATGAATTGGAGGAAGCTGGTTTCATTGATACGTTCAGAATGTTTGACGAAGGTGAAAATAATTTCACTTGGTGGAGTTATAGAACACGTGCACGTGAAAGGAATGCCGGATGGAGACTTGATTACTTTTATGTGAATGAGGAAATCAAGGATAAAGTGAAATCTGCTGAAATTTTAGATGAAATTTACGGTTCTGACCATTGCCCTGTAACTTTAGAGCTTGATTTTTAAAAATAGTTGGTTTTGGTGATTACAGTATTGTTTTCACATCACCAATATCATCAATAATTGTTATGTCAAGTTTCTCTTTTTTTATGTAGTCCCTATCTTCTTCAGTAATATCTGAATTTACAAGAATAGCACTCATACCTGCATTTACAGCACCTAATGCATCTTCTTTAAATTTATTGCCAATCATTACTGATTTTTCCGGGTTACCGTTCATTTTTCTTAGTGAAACATCGTAAATTAATTTGTGCGGTTTATTTTTGCCCACTTCTTCGGAAGTAATGACTGCATCAAAAAATGAGTGCACATTGAGTCTAACTAATTTTTCCCATTGTTTGATGGTGATTCCGTTTGAAATAATCGCTAGGCGATATCCCTGACTTTTAAGATATATTAATGTATCGATTGTCTCTGGAAATGGTCTTAGAAGTGCCATTTTAACATTATGGTAGGTAATCATTCCAAGCGCTACAAGCATTGGATCTTCATGGCCTAAAACAACTTGAGTTAAAACATTGAAGTGTTTTCCATAATTGGATCCTTTTTCTCTGATTATGGTCTTTAAAACACCATATGCTTCATCTTTATCCAATGGTAATCCATTATCAACCATCTGCCCAATAGCTGCTTTTCTTGCTGTTTCAGCAAAATCAGATGTGTCAAGTAGTGTGCCGTCTACATCAAAGAAAACAACACGTTCATCATTATTAATCATATAATCTTAATTTTGGTTATAATGTATATAAATTTTTTTAGAAAAATGCATCCAAACTTTGCTGGACTTCACCGCGTGCCATGTCTTCCAGGTCTTTTTTAGAATATCCGAATGAGTACATGATTCTTTCAATTGCAGGTATCATCTGATTATTGATATAGTAATCCTTGTCATATTCATATCCTTCACTGTATTCATATGGGATGGCTCTCTGGCTAATGGATCCTTTTCCTTTCACGATTATATACTGTACGATGGTCCCTCGTGTGACTTTAATGCCGTGTTCCTCTATTTTCCTTGCAGCAACAACATGTGGTCCGACCTGTTTGTATTGGTCAAGAGGCTTTGTGATTTGTGTGTGTATGATTAGTTCCTTTTTATCGACATCGCCATTTTTGATTCTTTTGAATACTTTTTTAACTTCCTTAATGGCTTTATCGGAATCCCCTTCTTTTAAAATTGCCATTAAAACAGATTCCTGAGTACTTTTAACAATTGGGGCCCAGTCTCTTCTAACTAATTCTAATCCTTTAGCTATAATTTCTCCATCTTCAATTACTGCATATCTCTTTTTGCTTACAAAAAATCCTCTTCTGTAAAATCCTTCATATTCAAGTTCCATACTCTCAGGAAGGGTTGAATTAAGATAGGTGATGAATTTTTGGGCTTGAGCTTTGATTTCGGCTTCAAGAGCTAGCTGTTCTTTTGTTTCTTTTATCAATTGGAACACCTTTTTGTTATTATGGTATAATATATTTTTGATGTTAATAATACTTTTCCAAATCAATTTTCTAATTTTATTTCAATAATATTGCTTTTAAATCGGTTTATTTTATTTATTAAGTTTTTATATTAGTTTTCAAATGCTCTTGGGCATTGATTATAAGTTATAAAGAATATAATATGTGTGAGGTCGATATTATGAAAAAAAGACTAATTTCAAGTTATGACGAAATAAACGATATATTTGTTGGTAAAATTGGCGGAAAAAATAAATATTGTG
Source organism: Methanobrevibacter sp. (assembly GCF_030539555.1). GTDB lineage: Archaea > Methanobacteriota > Methanobacteria > Methanobacteriales > Methanobacteriaceae > Methanocatella. Next base: position 31,117 of record NZ_JAUNXX010000007.1, read on the forward strand.
CGGACTATAGCATTTCGGAAGGGATTTTTTTAGCAATTGATAAAAATAAGGTCCCATGTTCAATATTCGTTGAGGGAGCATCGGATGTATTCAATATATCAAAAAGCATGTTGGAAAATTCCGATATAAAGATAGTCCTTGATTGTGATAGTCTATTTTTATCTTTCAACATGTTTATTGAAGATTTAAAGATATGCTCTATAAAATCTGAAAACAGATTTGGAATGCCTGAATTAAATTATCTTATGGATAGTAATTATTAGAATTATTGTCCTCTTTTTCTTTTTTTGTAGTCAACTTTTAAATATGAGTTAAAAAATATTAATAATATCAATTGCGAGGTTTCATTAAAACGGTCAAGATAAATTTTTGTCCTTCATGTGGCATTGAATTGGCTGAAAGAAGATTTATTTGTCCGGAATGTAATTTGAACATCGAAGAATTCTTTGAAAAAGGTAATTCATTTTCCAATAACGATGAAGATAATTCAGTAGAGTTATTTGATGGAAATGAAGAACTTATTGTTGTTGAAAATGAAGGTGATATCTTGAATAACGATAAAATTAATGTTAACTCCGGTGATGAAATTGTTATTGTGGTGCCGGAGGGAATCGATGAGGATGAAATTGTCATTGATTTGGATGAGTTGGGAATCGATGTTGAAAACTTGGATGGGGATGTTAATATCGTCATTGAAGTTGAAGGCGCCGATTTTGAAGATAATGAATTTATAGATGATGGGGATGAGATTGTTGAGCCTAATGAATGGTTTTTCGATGATGATCCTTACGACATAGTTTATTATGAATTTGTAAATGATGAGGATGAATAATGAATAAAGAAGTTCCATATTATATATTGGATGAGGATGGAAATTCCCAAAGCATTACATCTAATAATGAAGCATACATTGATGATGAGGATTTAAGAGAGTTATTGATTGATTTTTTAGGTGATTCAGTTTCAGAAGATGAAATCCAGAAAATTCTTGATGCCGCTTCTGATGAAAATCTTAGTGAAGAAGATTTTGATAAATTAATTGATAATTTTATTCTAAACAATAAAAAGTAAAATTCATAATTATGCCCTTAAAAATAAAACATTTATATATAATGATAAATTAATATTTAATTATCATTATTCTTTAGGGCTCTTTGTTGCTCTCACAATTGAACTGTTATTTTTTCTTGCTTACAGTTTTAATTTTTAAGAGTCTTATTGACGCGATTATTATTTATATATTATATTTATTAGGTGAAATAATGGCAATTTCTCAAGGAAAATCAACTAGAAGTCCATCCGGTGCAAGAAATGTTGCAAACCGTGGAAAAAGAAAATCAGAATTAGGAAGAGATCCTGCTGAAACTAGATTGGATGAAAAAAAATTAAGAAAAATTAGAACTCGTGGTGGAAACGAAAAACTCAGATTAGCTACAGGTAATAAAATCAATGTTACTGATGCTAATGGTAAAACCCAAGTTGTAGACATCCTTGGAGTAATCGAAAACACCGCAAACCCTAACTATGTAAGAAGGAACATCATTACTAAAGGTGCTATCGTAGAAACTCCTGAAGGTAATGCTAAAGTAACATCCAGACCTGGTCAAGACGGTGTTATTAACGGAATTTTAATTTAAAGATTTTTCTTTAAATTCTCTTTTTTTTTTAAATTTTTAACTAATAATTATATACTTCTTTTCACATATTTTATAATATAATGTTATTTTTTAGGAGATAAAATGTCAGATGATAAAATTAATATGAATCATGGTGCTGGTGGAGAAGTGATGGCTAACTTGATATCTAGCACAATTCTGGATAATATCACAAAAAAGAGTGTTAATGATGGTATTAGTTTAGATGATTTGGATGATGGTGCATCTATCCCATTAGGCGATTATGAAATTGTTGTAACAACTGATGGACATACTATAGACCCGTTATTTTTCCCTGGAGGAGATATTGGTAGAATTTCAGCTGCAGGAACTATCAATGATGTTTCTGTAATGGGAGCTCGTCCGTTGGCCATTTCCAATGCAATAATCATGCAGGAAGGATTCCCGATTGAAGATTTGGATAAGATAATGAAATCTTTAAATGAAACCTGTGAAGAAGTTGATGTTGCTGTAATTACTGGGGATACAAAAGTAATGCCTCAAGATAAGCTTGATGGTATTGTTATGGTGACAACAGGAATAGGAATAGCCAAAAAAGGTGAGGTCATTCGTGATTCAACATTGGAAGTGGGAGACAAGATAATTGTCACAGGCAGCTTAGGTGATCATGGAATGAGTTTAATGTCTTTTAGGGAAGGTTTTGGATTTGAAACCGATTTGAAATCTGATGTTGCTCCTATGTGGAATATTATTAAAAAAGCATTAGAAATTGGTGGAGTTACAGCAATGAAAGATCCTACTCGGGGAGGTTTTGCAAATGCCATTAATGAAATGGCTTCAAAATCCGGAAATGGTATTGTTCTTGAGCAGGATGCAATTCCAATAAAGGAAGAGGTTCATGCTGTATCTGAAATGTTGGGTATCGATCCATTTGAAGTAGCTAATGAAGGAAAAGTTGTCATGGGTGTTAAAGCAGATAAAGCTGAAGCGGTTCTTGAAGCAATTAAAAGTGAAAAATATGGTGAAAATGCCGCGATTATAGGTGAAGTGGTTGAAGGAGATTATGTTATAGTGAATACTCCTATTGGTGGTGAAAGAATTCTTGAAGCACCAATCGCAGATCCGGTTCCAAGAGTTTGTTAAGGTGATAAAATGGCAAGCATATTTACAAGAAGAGTTATAGCATATATTCTTGATTTTTTCGTAGTGTCATCATTCATGTGGATTGTATCATATTTATGTTACTTCTTAATGAATCCTTATGATACATATAGTGTTTATCAATATTTCCCTGTTGTATTGCCAGTATTAATATTGCTATACTTTATTTCCTGTGAGAAAATCAAAGGCGCTACCGTTGGTAAAGCTTTAATGTATTTGGAAGTAAGGTCAAAAAACGGTGCAAGAATTAATTGGGCTCAGGCTATTGTACGTAATTTAACTAAAATATACTGGGTTCCAATAATATTCGATTGGGCTATTGGCAAAGTCTTAAATAAAGATAGGATATTGTGCAGTATTACAAAAACTGTAGTTGTTGATGAGCTTTAGATGAGCTCAGCTTTTTTTTATTTTTTTTGATTATTATGATTAAAAAGATTCAGGTTTTATGGTATCTAAACAAAGAGGATTTGGAGAATTATTGCATTGATTTTAAGGAATACAGGTCACATAAACTTGAAGGATATGAAATCTGTGATGTTGATGAAGATTTAATCTATGATTTATGCGATATTGACTCCGACAGGCTGGAGCCGATTGGATATTTTAAAAATAAAAAGGAACTTGAAAAGTATGTTCGCGATTTTGTTGAAAATAATGAATTTGAACTAAGTCTGGATTCTCCGGAACTTAAAGCTAAAATATCAAAGGCCCTGGATTCAATTGAATTCATTGGTGAAGATTATTATGTTTCCATTGGACAGGGCATTGGAAATGATGAAAACAAAATCGTCAGTTGGTTCGATTCACTTAAAACAGAGTATAAGACTTTAACCCGAGAGAAATTATGGGTTTTGGCAGTAACCGGATATGATCCATATGATTTGTCATTGACCGGAAAAACTCTCGCACATATTCTGGCAGACATTTTAAACCTGAATGAATCTTCACTGGATAGTCTGATTCCAAATAAAGGACATATCACAGTTGATGAATGGAATGAAATACTGGAAAAAATTTATAATAAAAATAAAATATATTTAGGTTTAAATAGGGTAGTTTAATTATATTTCACCCTTCTTAAACTCACTTGGTTCAAAATAAGATATTTTTGCAAGATTTCTGTCAATTAATTCTTTGTTTATGTCTTCTGAATCAGTATAGACTATTGCCAAGGTTCTCCCGTATTTGTCTTTTGGCTGTTCATTGTCAATATCCAGATACACATTTTTTCCAAGACATCTTTCCTCTACAAATCTTTTTGCATCACTGAATCCTGATTCATTAATTTGTGGAGTTTTTACCTGAATTAACTGAACTTTACCAATTCCATAAACCTGTATTGTGTTTCCGTCAATTACTTCAACGCATTTTCCTAAATTTTCATAGTGTATTGTTTGGTTGGCAATTGTCAATGTGCCTGTTTTGTTTTCAGATGTGTTGGTATCTTCCAATAGGCTATTTACTAGCGTTAGACCGATTGATATTATGAATATTGCCAGCAGAATTAATGAGATTTTCCGTTTGTTCATTTTTAATCTTTTTTGTAATGTTCGCAATATCTTTTATATCTGCAGGATCTGCATTTATTCGCATTTTTAGTTGGCACGAAGGGTTTTGTTCCATCAAATAGTCCGTGCATTCTATTTATTGTGAATATGATTTCCCTTTCAACCTCCGGTGTGAATACTTCTATCCAAAATAGGTTGTTTGTTCCTCGTTCTCTTAAAGCAGCTTTTATTTTTCGGGTGTCATTTGTCATTTCTTTAAATGCAAGGCAATATGCCCTTACCTGATTCATCGTTGATTGATATGGTGTGCGGCCAGGTTTATCATCTATTATTACAATTTCATCGGGTTTCATCCATATCTCATCAATATATCCTCTGATTCCAAGTTCCGGTGCAACTACAAAGCATTCTCTTGACATTGATGCGTTTTCCTTTGAAGCTTCGACTGCATCTTCAAAGGTGGTGGGTGTAGCATCCTGTTTGAAAATGTCTTCGAGCTGCTGGTGAATTTCGCTTCCATGTGTCATTGCGGCGGTAGGTTGTGTTTCAATGCCTTTCATGTACTGGAGATATATCTGATATTCACAATATCCCTGTTGGTTGAGCCAGCTAATTGGGAAATTGTTTTTTCCTTCAATTATTTGGATGCCTTTTATCGAAGGATGCTCTTTAATTTCATATTCTTTTCCATATTCGGTAATGTTTTTTTGTTCCATAATTTTAATATGTGGTTTTTGACATGTAATACTTTTCATTCACTCTCGGCAATTTTTTATATATCAATTCTGATAAAGTAATTTCATGCATTATGTAACATCTAAAAGCATCCTGTCTAAAAATAATGGAATGAATCTATACAGGGGTTGTACTCATGGATGCATTTACTGTGATTCAAGAAGTGAAATCTATGGAATGAATCACAGATTCGAGGATATTGAAGTTAAGGAAAACTATTTGGAACTGCTCAAAAAAGAACTTAAAAAAAGACAGCAATCCATGATTGGAACAGGGGCAATGACTGATCCATATATTCCTTTGGAAAAACAATTGAAACATGTTAAAAAAACTTTGGAATTAATTTATGATTACGGTTTCGGATTCACCTGCATTACAAAATCAGACCTTATTTTAAACGACCTGGATTTACTCAAAAAGATTAATGAAAAAACAAAAGCGGTTGTGCAGATGACATTAACTACTGCAGATGATGATTTGTGCCAGATAATAGAACCGAACGTATGCACAACACAAAGGCGCATTGAAGTGCTTAATATATTGAAGGAAAATAATATTCCAACTGTTGTGTGGCTATGTCCAATACTTCCATACATTAATGATAATGAGGATAATATCAATTCAATTTTGGATTATTGCATTGATTGTAATGTTAAAGGTATAATATGCTATGGGATGGGGTTAACATTAAGAAAAGGCAATCGGGAGTATTTTTATTCCAAGCTTGATGAAAATTTCCCAGGATTAAAAGAAAAGTACATGAAGGAATATGGGGACAGCTATTCCATTCAAAGTCCAAACAACAAGAAACTGATGGAGATTTTTAAAAAGAGAACCTCTGAAAACGATATCCTAAACAATCCTAATGAAATATTTCAGTATTTGCATGAATTTCCTCAAAAATCCTATCAGACCAAATTGATTTAAATATCTGTTTTTTAATATATTATAAATGATGAATTTCACTGATTTCGATATTTCAGATAATATCTTAAAAGCAATTGATGATATGGGATTTAAAAAAGCCACTCCAATTCAAAAAATGGCGATTCCACTCGCACTTGATTTTCGTGATGTTACAGCACAGGCACAAACCGGAAGCGGAAAAACACTTGCCTTTTCAATTCCAATATTGGAAAAGATTTTTATTCCGGATAAATCACCACAGGCTATTATATTATGTCCGACTAGGGAATTATGCGTTCAGGTAGCTGGAGAGATAGTTAAACTCAGTAAATACATTAAGAAGCTTAAGGTTTTGGCTGTTTATGGTGGTCAGCCTATTGGAAAACAGACAAGGGTTTTAAAAAAAAGAGTCCATATCATTGTTGGAACTCCAGGTCGTGTGATTGACCATATCGAACGGGGGAATTTGGATTTGATTGGAATTGAAAGTGTTGTATTGGATGAAGCCGATGAAATGTTGGACATGGGTTTTAGGGAAGATATTGAAACGATTCTTAAAAATGTTCCTCTCCAAAGGCAAACTTTACTTTTCTCAGCAACAATACCCTCTGAAATCAAAAAAATCGCTAAGGATTACCAGAAAAATCCAAAATTTATCAAAATTGAAAACAAGACAGAGAATATACCTAAAATCACACAGTATTCTTTTAAAACAAATCATAAATATAAATTCGATGATCTGTGTAAGCTGTTTGATGCTTATAGCATAAAATCAGCATTAATTTTTTGCAACACTAAAAAGGGTGTTGATTTCGTATTTAAAAATTTGAAAAGCAGACAATACTCCTGTGAAGCTTTACATGGGGACATGACTCAAAAAACAAGGGATAAAGTAATGAATAAATTTCGCAATGGCAATGTCAGCTTTTTAGTTGCAACAGATGTGGCATCAAGAGGTTTGGACATTTCAAATTTGGACTTCATAATCAATTATGATGTTCCCCAAAATACTGATGGATATATCCATAGAATTGGAAGGACTGCAAGGGCAGGAAACATTGGCTATGCCTTTACTTTAGTTGCTCCACATGATTCTCATTCATTCGACACAATTAAAAAAGAATCAAAAATGAAGATTTATCAAAAGAATATTCCTACTGAAAGTGAAATCGAAGAAATCAAAAACAAAATAATTATGGATAAGGTTAAAAATTCTGTTAAAAATGATGATTTGGAGGAATATTTAAAAATAATCAAAAAAAGTTCTTCACAAAATCTCAGCAGCGAGGAAATAGCTGCGTGTCTATTAAAAATGGTTAGGGAAAATTAATTATTTTCCACCATCAATAATATTAAATTTAATTTTCTCATTTTCGAGTTCACGAATAAATGCTTTGCTCATGTCTCCAACACAAATGGCAATAACATTCAATCCTTTACGTGCAGCATTGGCTGCCGCTTGCGGTGCAGCAAATTCAATATCTATTGGTATTTCAAGTTTATTTGTAACAGCACGCGCAACAGTACCTGCTACAGCGACTTTATCTATTTTATGACCGCTGTTTGTTCCATTTTCATAGATTGTTTTAATTAAATCCAAATCACAGGCTTTGGATCCACCATCTTTAATTGTCGGAACATTAATGAGAGTGACTTCACCAACGCTCATGTCAATAATACCTGTTAAGTTAGTTAAAGACACATCACAATTAGCTTCAGCATCTTCTAAAACAACACCTGTTGCATTTTCTTCTTTTTTATGAGCATATAAAACACCATTTTCCATATAGAGTCCAACAATATCTTCTTTTTTTAAATCTTCTTTTGCTATGGCCGGCCATATGGTTTTATAATGGTTCATAGTTTCCAAAACAGAATCGGTATACTTCCTTAAGCTGATGGCATCTCGTTTTACTTTATCGATACCCGCTTGAGTTATTTTATAAGGTGATCTGCCATCTTTTGAAGTAATATATCCTAATTCCATTAATGTTTTAATATTTTCAGAAACAGCCTGAATTGTTATTCCTAAACTTTTAGCCAAATCTTTTTGTTTAAGGTGAGGATCTTGCTTTGATATCTCACTTAAAATCTGAAAGTGAGTAAGCGCACCTCTTTTTTTAAACGCCTTCATATTTCTCATCCCAATAAAATTAATATGATATATTTATTTATTCAGTTATTATTATATAAATTAATTTGTAATTCTGCCGGTTAATTTTTCATTGAACAGTTCAATAAATTCGCTTTTTTTGTCAATCGGTATGTAAGCACCGCATGCCATTGCATGTCCGCCGCCTGTTCCACCCACTTGACTTGCAATTTCACGTATAATGCTCCCGAAGTGTATTCCGTCATAGGACAATAATCTTGAACACCTAAGTGAGATTTTAAGACCGTCAGCATCGGTTTGTGTAAATCCGATTACAGGTTTTTTCCAGTTGCAATATCCCAGAATCATTCCGGTTACGGTTCCAACTATTTCAGGTTTAATTCCAGTTCCATCAAAGTACTGGAGGTTTTCCAGTTCGATGATATTCGTATCGTCGCTTTCTGCAATCTGTGAAATTGATGTTGCCAGGTTATATCGGTGAGTTTTGCTGATTGCTTCAAGCTGATCCAATGCTTCAATTCTATCGCCCTTAAGAACTTCCATGGCTATTTTTTCTTCATGATTTCTTCCGCATGCATTCATAGCTGTTGAAAATTCGGAGCCGTCCCTTAGAAAACTGTCCTCGTCCTCATTTAAAAATGTATAGGAATCTCCAATAATCAGTTGTGGGATATATTTAACATATCGTCCCGGAACAACTTTTGAAATCATTTCAACAAGTTTTTGATATAGCTTTCCTTTTTCTTCCATTGTAAGTTCATTTAATTTTTTTCTGTTGTGTTTTTCATCAATGCCAAGCTCTTCTAAAACAGCCATTGTTTCGGTAGTGTTGTTGGTAATCGGTAGCCTGACGTCACTGAAATAGGAAAGGGCAACAAATAGAGGTCTCGTATTCCTTCCATAAATGTTAATGTCACTTTCGGTCAGCTGAAGATATCCTTCATCAATTGCATCTTTTTGAATTATTTTATTCAAACCTTCAAAGTGTCCTGTTTTTGTATTTTGCATATCTCCAATTGCAGATAGGACTCCAATCCAGCTTAAATCTTTATATCCGAATTCACGAGCCAAAAAGTAACACAATCCTCCTCCGCAAACATAATATGACCCGTCTATACCATGATGAAGGGGATTAATTTCAAGATAGGTATAATCTTTATCATCTGCATAGTCAAGGCTTCTCAGTGGGGGGTGGTGGTCTAGGATGATTATTTTTTGATTTTCACTGGCATTTGTGTCAATCCTCTGGCCTGAACCTAAATCCGAAAAGATTGTAAGTTCATGGTCCAGATTTATATCATCCAATACGTCCAGATTAACAAATTCTATGTCATGTTCTTTATTCTGTCTGTCAAGGATGGTTGATAATATTGCGCCTGAACAGATGCCGTCGCAATCGATATGTGAGTAGATTTTTATATCTTCAGAGCTTTCAATGATTTCCTTTGCTTTTTGGTATTGTTCAGACATTGATTGTGGTATTTCCATAATAATCATTTTTTAATTTCTTTTATTTTTAAACTAATTTCGCGGATAAGCTCCAATTTGGTCTTATCCCATTCAACAAGTATTCTTCCAGATTTTTCATACCATTTTCCAGGATATGAAAATTCTTTTTGCACTTCATATTTCAGATTAAGTCTTTTGAGGGCGGTTTCAATATCTTTGATTGTGGGATCTCTAACGCAGTACTCTTTTGCGATTTTTCGACCTTCGGAAAGACTTAAATTTTTATTTAAATATTGTGGCCATACAGTAATCATAGTAACACCTATCTAATTTGATTTTCAAAAATATCTAATGCATCTTTTACAACCAAATCCATATTGTAATACTTGTATTTGGCTAGTCTTCCAGCAAAGATGACATTTTCTTCTTTTTCCATTTCAGTTTCGTATAATTTGAATTTGTCCAGGTATTCCTGAGTTGGATAAGGATAACATTTCTCGCCATTAAAACCGGGATATTCCCTCATGATAGCGGTTTTTCCTTCCACATCCTGCCAGGTTAATTTTTTAAATTCGGTAATTCTTGTAAAGTATGGGTCATTCGGATAGTTGACCACTGCAACATCCTGATATGAATCTTCATCAATGATTTCATACACGAAGTTCAAGCATCTGTACAGGAGTTCCCCATACTTATAATCATAAAAGTAATCAATCGGACCGGTATAAACAAGGGTTTCATAGTTAATTTTATCGATGTAGTCCTTGTAGTCTGATTTGAGACCAACATGAATCTTATCGGATTTAATCATGTTTTCACACATTTTAGTAAATCCCTCTTTTGGCATTCCCTGATAAGTGTCTGCAAAGTATCTGTCGTCGTGGTTGAATCTGAAAGGAATTCTTGAAATGACGCTGGAACTTAGATTTGCAGCTGATGTTCCCCATTGCTTTTCTGTGTAGTTTTTAAATAGTTTTTCGTAAATGTCACGTCCTGCATTTTTTAAAACAACATCCTCAGAGGATTTCACCTCATCAATGTCCTCTTTGTGCTCATCAATCCACTTGCGCATGGACTTTTCATCCAAATCCAAATCATATAATGCATTCAGGGTATCAATACAAATAGGCATTGGAACGAGCTTTCCGTCAACATAGCTTAAGACCCTGTGGACGTAATCGTTCCATTCGGTAAACTGTGAAAGATAATCATGAACCTTTTTATCATTTGTATGGTAAATATGAGGCCCGTATTTTTGAATTAAAAGTCCATCATCATAAAAATCATATACGTTTCCACCGATGTGGTCCCTTTTCTCGATAATCAGTACTTCTTCATCTAATTCATTAGCTATTCTCTCAGCTATTGTAAGACCGGACAGACCAGCACCAACAATTACATAATTATAATCAGTCATTGTTTTACTCCTTTGAAATTTGTATTTTGGATTCTATTGCTGTTGTCATTGATGTTAACAACATTCTTGATTTCAAATCACTTTTATGAATCTTTTTAAGTTTGTTAACTTTACTTAATAGTAATTTATTCTCTTCTTTTGTAAATGGAGAGTTTTTCCAGGTATGCATCCAGTGAAGCAGGTGAGGATTAAGTGATACTGTCTGCACGTTTTTTGAAAAGTTTTCAGTTTTCTTTCTGCAGTAGATATAAGCTTCCATAAGTTCATCTAAAAGTCTCACATTAACAGTATTTGTGATGGATTTGTCATCCGGCAGGTCACGGATGTAGTAATCATAGGAGATGAAGTTATTCAGGTATACAATACCTTTTGCATTTAACAGTGCCTCCAGGGTAAATGCCATGTCGTCTCCGGTCACATACGGTTTAAAACGAATATTGTTGTCCATTATCAGGTCTCGTTTGTAAATTTTACACCATACTGACGGTTGCATTTTCAATAAATCCGGTTCCTGTTCGATATTGTCCACATGTATGATGTCTACTGGTTTGTCTCTGGGATATGTTATTTCCAATGTTTTACCGTAAAGAACTCTTTCGATAACATTGTCCCAAATAACGTCCGGAACATCGAGGAAGTTTGCAGACTCAAAAGTTTCATCAGGATAGGCACTTTCCAAATCATCCAGATACGGTGAATATGACTTTTGAACATAGCCACCATATTCGAATATTCTTCTAAAACGGGCAAATGCCAAATCGACATCATATTCCTTGATTGCACTGTACAGTCTTTCACATGCATCCGGAGTGTACCTGTCGTCTGGATCCAGGAACATGATGTAGTCTCCGGTGGATGCTTCAATGCCTGTGTTGCGGGGAGTGTGAGCTCCGCCACTGTTGGTTTCATGATGTATTGCCACGCAACAGTCATACTTTTCAGCATATTCATCGATTATCTTATCGGATCCATCAGTTGAACAGTCATTAACCATGATAATTTCTAGATTTTCATTTCCAATAGTTTGGTTTATTAGAGAGTCAATCCCTCCTCTAAGATGAGGTCCGACATTAAAAATTGGTAAAATAATGCTTATTTTATCATTCATTTTCTTCTCTCCAAGTCTTAAATAATAATTCCATCATATCCGGAACTGTGTAAGTGTCAGGGTAAATGTAGGCAATATCATATTTCTCTAAAACATTAGCAGTGATTGGTCCAATACAGACTGTGAGCAGATTGTCATTCAATATTTTTGCAAGTTCCTGTTTGTTGTCGGCTATTTTGAAGAAATTTTCGACAGTTAGCGGGCTTGTAAAAGTGATGGCATCAATTTCCTTATTTTCAATCATGTCAATCAGTTCTTTAACAGTTTTGTCATCCATCGGAAACAGGGATTTGTATGCTTCGGCCAAAATCACTTTATTTCCAAGCTTTTCAAGCTCTTCTGGCAAGATAGGTCTTGCAGAAGCAGTTCTTGGAATCCCAATGGTTTGGTTTGTAATCTCGCGTTTTTTGAACTCTTCAATCAACCCTTCGGCAGTGAAGTCCTGAGGCATTAAATCAACTGTTAATCCATTTTTTTCAGCTAATTTTCCAGTCTTATTTCCAATAACTGCCAATTTGCAATTTAGGCTTTTTAAAAATTCCGGATGGAATTTATTAAGTGAAACGATTGTTGTCGGTGATGTGAATATAATCCAGTCAAGTTCGTCTTTTTTTGATACAAGATTTTTCAAAGATTCGCTGTTGACCGGCTCCAAATCAAGTGTCGGTGCTAGAATCGCACTGCCTCCCAATTTTTCAACAATCTCACAAGCCTTTTTTGCCCTATCTTTTGGCCTTGTTATTGCAACAACAGGTTTTGACATTTCATTACCTTCATTAATTTATAATGTTTTATATTTTGTTTTTATTGGTTTATAATGTTTGTTAATTTGAAAAATTTTTAATATTGATTTAACTTGTTAAATTGTTTTGTTTTGGATTTTTTGGTTGATTTTGAGAAGTCGTAAGGGGTTTAATATATATTGTTGCGAATGTTAACAATTATATAATATGAAAATCATAATTACAAACAGGTGATAATATGAGCAATGTATTGGTAGCATATTTCTCAGCAAGCGGTGTTACAAAAAACGTAGCAGAAAAGATTGCAGGTGAAAACGATTATGACATTTTCGAAATTAAACCTGTGGAAATCTACACTCCTGCAGATTTGGACTGGACAGACAAAAATTCAAGGTCAACCATTGAAATGAACGACAAATCATTCAGACCACCTATTGCCGAAATCTGTGACGTTTCAGCATATGATATAGTTGTAATAGGCTTCCCGGTATGGTGGTATACAGCACCATCAATAATAAACACATTTATAGAAAGCGTTGATTTGATAGGTAAGACAATCAAGGCATTCTGCACATCCGGAGGATCTGGAATCGACAAATGTGTAAGTGACCTTCAAAATGCATATCCTGATCTTGACTTTGCAAAAGGAATGAGATTCATGGGTGATGTTTCAAAAGCTAAGGAGTGGATTGAATGAATAAAAAAGTCATTGTAATCAGTTCTTCACCAAGAATCGGTGGAAATTCAGATACATTATGTGATGAATTTGTAAGAGGTGCCCTTGACGGTGACAATGCCGCCGTAAAGTATAATCTCGAAGAAATCAGATTCCATTCATGCAAGGCATGCATGAAATGCAAAACTCCTGAAATGAAGTGTTTTCAGGAAGATGGACTTGCCGAAGTCTTAGATAAGATGATGGAGGCCGATGTTATTGTATATGCAACTCCGATTTACTATTATTCCATGTGCGGAACTCTAAAAAGATTCTTTGACAGATGCTATCCGATATTCAACCAATTGGAAGACAAAGATTATTATATCATAACTTCCGCCGGAGCATCAAACGGAAATGCACTGACTGGAATCAGGGATTTCATCAGTTTTTCCAAAAATCCGACAGAAAAAGCTGTCTTTACTGTAATCGGGGATGCTAAATCCCAACCTGAACTTTTAAAAGAAGTGTATGATGCAGGTTTTGGCTGCTAAAATTTTTAAAAAAAGTTATTGGAGGATAAATCCTCCACTTTCTAATTTTCTATTTGTAAGGATTTGAACTTGAGTATTTCTGACCGTTGACTGTTAAAGTGTAACTGCCATAGTCAATTTCACCGGATACCGCCAAACTTGAAACGGAACTGTCTCCGGTTAATGTCCAGGTAGAACCATCAGCCACACTAACTGTTGTGTTTCCGGTTGAATTTATGGCTCCTTTAAATTCTGTATTTTTCATGGTCCAGTTTAGAGAACTGATGGAATCAACAATAACATTACCGTCTATTTTTTCGTTGTCTGTGTTGAGTTCACATACTCCTCCGTTGGAGCCTGTAGTTCCCCATTGGTTTTGGCCAGCTATCTGCAGGAATGTTCCACTGCCGAAGCTTAATTCAGTGTTTTTCAAGTCAACAACACATGCAGTGTTTGTAACATGAAACATTGGTGCTTCTTTATATACTGAAGAGTCTTCAGCTATTGACAGTTTGGAGTTTTCAGCTGTAAATAGAGATGTTCCAACATCTGCATCTCCACTCATACTTTGATAGATAAATACTCCACCCAAATCAACATATTCATCACCGTCTTGACGGTTTCCTTCTGCGTAACCGGTTAAATCACAATTTGTAAGTTCAATTGAGTTTTTACCTTCAATACATGCAATTTGAGATACATAAGATGTACCTTTACTATTTTCGGCGGTAATGTTTCCGGTTGAATAAATTAAAGGTGACCCTCTGCCGCTGTTTTTGCTTACTCCTGTATTGATTTCAGAGTTTGTAACATGGACTTGGCCTTCTCCACGGTCTGTTGCAAGAGCAGCACAGCTTTGACCGTCAGTATTAATTACAACATTGGTGGCTGTAATTTTACCGTTGTAGGTTGCATCAAGTCCTCTTGATTTGTCGGAATGTGTTGTGATTTTGACATTATTTATTGTTGCTTCAGTTGTTCCTGAAACATCACTTGCTCCTGATGGATCTCCCCCACCTTGTCCTGCGTCTCCTCCGGTAGCTTCTGAAGGTTGTCCTCCGTCATTTGAGCCTTGTCCTGCGTCTCCTCCGGTAGCTTCTGGAGGTTGTCCTCCGTCATTTGAGCCTTGTCCTGCGTCTCCTCCGGTAGCTTCTGGAGGTTGACTTGCATCACCTGAACTGCCTTGGCTGGAATCTCCACTGCTTGAAGCTTCAGCATTTGTTACAAAAATACCGTTGGATCCTTTTGAGTTGGTGTTTATCTCAACATTTGAAATGTCCAAAGTTCCGTTTGTGTTAACTAAAACTGCGGAGTTTACACCATAAAAGTCAGCATCATCACCTGAAGTAGCTGTATCTCCAGTTTTGTTTACAATTGAATTTTTCAATGTTAATTTACCGTTGTTGGTTACTAAAATAGAGTTTAAATCGCTTGTGCTAGCTGAAATTAATCCTTTTTCTTTGGATTCTTCACTGGCATTCACTACGAGATTTCCCATATCTTCAAGTGCACTTGCATCAACATTGACTGATGTGCCTCCCGAAGAGGTGTTCGTGTTTGTCAGTGCAAATGCGCCTACTCCTATTATAATTACAATTGCAATTGCTGCAATCAGATATTTTTTGTTCATAAAAATAGTAACTCTAAAGTCATATTTAAGTATTTTCAATAAGAATTACGACTTTGTTTAATTATATTTGTTAGTTATATATCAGGTATGCAGTTTGAAAATTCAAATGATGGTTATATTTAAAAAACGCTTTGAAAATGGTTCTCCATTTCCAACGGTTAATTTGACCAATTCCTCTTTTGAATGTGTCTTTTCTTATTTGATATTGAAATTTTAAATGAATTTGTAATTACATGCACTGGCGAAGATTGAATTTAAAAATTGTAAAATTCTTGATAAAATCTAAAAATAACATTTGTTGGACAGTATTCAAATTGGACAATGTAATTGAATGTTTATAATCTTTAGGGGTTGGTTTGGCAGTGTTTTCTGCAGATTCATGTGGTGGGAATATTTGAACTTTCCAACATGCAGAGGGTTCTAAATAAACAGAATATTTTTTATAAAATATTATTTTAAACTATTAAATATGAGAAATTATGCCTTTTCAATTGATTTGGGTGGAACATCAACAAATTTTTCTGTTTTCATTTCAGATGAGATAATATCCGAATGGTGGGTTCCGACTCCAAAAGACAATATACTGGAGATGCTTGAAAATGAAATCAAAAATGAAATTGCAAAGCTAAAGCTTAAAAGTACTGATTTTAAGGCTATTGTAATAGGCATAGCAGGCATTGTAAAAGAAGGCATTGTAGAGAAGGCCATTAATCTGAATCTGTCAGGATGTGATTTTGGCGGTCTACTTCAGTCTAGAGTCAACATTAAAGTAATTGTTTTAAATGACGTGAACCTGCAGGCACTCGGGGAGTCTAAAGATTACACAAGCCTGTTTTTAGTTACAATCGGAACAGGAATAGGTGCGGCTTTGATAGTCAATGGTCACATAGTGGAAGGTCATAATGGTGCTGCCGGTGAAATTGGCCATATCTATCTTGATTCAAAAACTCCCGAAGAAAACGCATCGGCTGTGGGACTTGTACAAACAGCAAAAAACTATTTAAAATCAAACAATGATTATTCTTCATTAAGAGATCTTGAAACATTCACTGCCAAAGATATTTTTGAACAGGCAAGAATCGGTGATGAAGTGGCCTTGAAAATAATTCATGAGATATATTTCAAATTTGGAAAGCTGCTTGCAGTAATCTGCAGTGCATTTGATCCGGAAGTCATAATAATTTCCGGCGGAGTTTCAAATGCCGGAGACTTGCTTTTGGATACAATTAATGAAGGTTTTATGGAAGTTGCATTTAAAGATAGTGAAATCTGCATATCTGAGATGAAAGAAAAAGCCGCTGTTTATGGGGCCATGAGAATTGTTGATGATTTGTACTGGGAAATTTAAGTTTAGTAAATGAAATACATGAAATTCATATGATATAACCTAAATAATTTAAAAATAGTTTAGTATCTGTTAATTCTGTCCGCCGAGAGAATGTTAATAGTAATTAAATATTTATTTTCTGTAAAAATCTATAAAAACTTAATCATCCATTAAATCGATTTCTTTTCTAAAATTTGCCAAGGATTCTCTAGCAGATGCAATGCCCACATTGTTAAGTCTTCTATAGAAGGTAAGAGCGCATCTCCATTATTTTTTGATTTAATAATCATGTTAATCCTCTCATTTTTTTTAATATTTATGAATTGTAGTTTATTGATTAGTATATAATTTTGAAAAGAGGATATTAAGAAATGGTTTTTATTTTTGGATTTGAATTTATATTATTAGTCTGAAATTCAGTACGGGTAAGGTGGAAATCAGAAGGGATGTGTTAAATTAATCATCCATTAAATCTATTTCTTTTCTAAAATTAACTGCAGATTCTTTAGCTAATTTAGTTGCAAGGTTGAAGAGATATGATTTAGAAGGTAGAAGCATATTCTCTGTGTTTTTTGATTTAATTATCATATTTATCATTTCATCTTATTAATTAATTATATTTTATAAATAACCATTTATATTCATTTCAAAAAAATTGAAGGTTTAAACTGATTTAAAATATTTTGTCTTTTTCTAATAAAAACAGTTGTAACGGTTGATTTTAAAATCATATAATGTTAAATATCTGATATTTCTTTAAGTTCTTTTTTAAGATTTGAAATAGATTTTTTTGCTAAATCTTTACCTAATTGTCTAAAATATGCTTCATCATATATCTGATTATCATGAAGATTTTTTGATTTAAAAATCATGATTTTATCACTTAATTTAATGTTTATTATTTAATTTATTAATAGTTTTTGCAATCATATTTATTGAAAAATTGGGGATTTAAATTGGTATCAAAATATTGTTTCCTTTTTTCCATATGAATCCATCCCCTTTTGATATTATAGCAACATCAATATCTCCTCCAACTGTTTGTAAGTCAGATGAAACTTTTCTTTTCAGGGAGGTGATATGGATTAAAGATTCACCTGTCTTACGGCAAGGATACCTCGACCTCTTTAGGTCGAGGAGGAATTGCTGCCCTCCAATCTACTAACCAACCTTTAATAGGTTCCAATAATCTTAATCGTTTGCTACTGACTCCTTGACTAATCACAGTGCCGTCAAATTTTTTCAGTTGGAAGTAACCGCTGCTGCGTTTGCCTGTGATAAAGCATTCTATTCCATTATACATTACTTTATCGAATCTTCTGAATCCGTTAACGATGTATGGTGATTGAGTGCGTTGGCGTATGCCTCCTTTCCCTGGTTTAGCTTTATGTATCTGGCGGTTATGTCTTCTGACTTTGCGATATAGGAATTCGACATTGGATTGTTCTGCATTGAAATTATGGCTGATTACATATGCATCATTGCAATGGGACTTACTAATGCCTAGTTTTTCGCGATGGTATTTAGTCAGATACCCGAAAGTTTCATAAACATTATCAAACTCATTTTTAAGCAATTCCACCAATCTTTTCCTCATGATGTTCATGTGTGATGCATGTTTAAATGATTTGACTTTTTTGTTGAATTTTAGTTCGTTTTTATGTATTTTTTCGTGGCAGTCTTTGCATAGTGTTGTGAGGTTTTCCATGCTATCTGAGCCTCCGTGGCTTTTAAATCGTATGTGATGAACTTGTAGTTGGGTATTTTGTGCTTGGCATATTTGGCAGTTATAATTGTCTCTGCTTAAAACTGCCACTTTAACATTATAAAAACCCATAGCATCACCCTCCTGATACTCTGAACCTTGAATGTCTGGATTTTTAAGTTTATGTGGATCAAATTCAGCAGTCTCAACAATAGTGTTTGTCACCGGAATAAAGCCGCAGACCTTTTTAATGATAGTTAAATGGCTATTGATTTTATGCTGGATGCTGGGAGCCAATTTTCCTTTTTTTCCACGGTTATTGAATCTTGCAGGACGATACCTTAATTTTCGGGTTCTGCGACTTCTGCGCAGGCTTCTGCGAGACTCCAACAATTTAGGAATATCCTGTCGCAACTCCACAGTAGCTTTAAATAATTCTCTTTGTTCTGTTGTTGCAGACAATCCTATATATTTGCTTCCTGCATCCACACCCAGATTAACCGGTTGTGTATAACCGCTACTACCATACCTTAATTGTATGATAAAAGGTGTGCGATTAACTACTTTTGCTTTACCTTCTTTTAATAATAATCTTGCTTTTCTTGGTTTACAAGGCATCAAAGCCTTATCATTCTTGTTTAGTATGTAAACTAACATAAAGTTTACCTCCTATTCCTGAGTAATTTTATCCCTCGACAATGTTATCTCAAGGTTTAAAAATTTGTGAGCAGCACAGTTCCTACCATCTCAGAACCATGTTTAACCACTTACACCGTAGAGCGTGGAACTGGGATTAAACATTCCACGGTACCTATAATATATTCTTGAGTAACGTAGACCATATGGGCCGCTGTCTATTAAACTAGTGGATTTCCAGAAAATTCTAGAAAATCCACGGCTTCTACAAGCCGTGGTAGTTTAAACATGTTTGCTAATTCTTCTTTTGGTAAAGATTCTACAGAATTAAGTATCGGTTTTGATATTTCCTGTTCCTATCCGTGAATTCCTTTCATAAAATCATTTACTCTAGATTTATTTGTTATTTTAAATTTTTCAAAAGTTTCATTGATAATTGTTAAGTTGTCTTTTGAAATTTCTTCATTATAAGAATTTCCGCTGTCATATTAAAAACCAATCATTTTTATGTTTTTTAGAATATAATTGCATTTCTATTAGATTTAAATTATATTAACTTATATATGATGGTTTTTTAAGGTAAATTT
>NZ_JAUNXX010000074.1 GCF_030539555.1 Methanobrevibacter sp.
TTGATGATAATTATAGTAATGATTTTGGATATTTGGAATTTAAAGTCACAGCCTATTTGGATAGATATGGGGATTGCTTTGATGAAAACTGGACTGAATGTGAAGATTTCCATAATAACTATCAGGCATATTTAGCTAATCCGGATAATTACTCCTTAAATGAAAGTAATGAAAACTATGAAACATATTTGAAAATATATGAATCTATAGTTTCAACGTTTGATGATTATAATTTAACTGACAATGAAACACAATATCTTAAATTTGTAATAATGTATTACTTGAATAATTACGGAAATTGTTCCAATTTCACTGAAAATGAAAGTGATGGATTTTCCAGATACTGTCCAGCATATTTGCTAACTGCCACATTTGCTGATGTTTTTGAATCAGAAACCTCTCCTGCAGTTCATTCTAAGAAGATAAATGAAAAAGATCAAAATGAACCTAGTCAGAATTCTAAAAATTCCATTTCAACAACTTGGAGTAATGGAGTTTATTCAAATTCAGTTGGAATGAATAATTCAGCCGATTTAAGTGATTGCAATAATTTAAATAATTCCACAATAACTTCAGTTTCACAAAATGCTGGTGAAAGCAATTTAATCATGTTGTTCATGGTTATTTTGGTGATGGTATTGGCGATTATTTAATTTTTCTTCTTTTTTTTAAATATTCATTATTGATAACCTTTTTATCATGTTTGTAACAAAGTATAATGTGGAGGTTATATTGTGAGTATTATAAGACATTGTCCGAATTGTGGAAATGTGGTGTCTGATGGAGATTTTTGTACAGAATGCGGTTACAATCTGTCAGATGGTATTAATCATGTTGAAAATGATTCCAAAGAGTTTTTTGAGATATTACATGAAAAAACAAGTTTTCCGATTTTAATATTTTCCTTCGTCGTATTTGGAATATTCTTATTCATTGGTTCAATAGTATGGTCATCATTCATGGCAAATTCATCCATTGATTTAGTTACCTATTTCATATTGACAATTGTATTTTCAGTATTCTTTGGAGCAATATTTATGGGTTATTTCGCTTGTAGGGACAAATCCTATGTATTGCCCAATTTCTATATGTATCTTGGAAGTATTTTTGCAGTTGTTATGTGTGTTGTAGGTTTGATATTTACTTTCTTAATGGGAATTGTATCTCTTTTAAGTTCTATTCTTCCATTTGGATCTTCAAGTTCTAATTATGGAACTTCATATCAGCCAACAGCACCGAATTATGGGTCATTGATTGATTTGAGTTTTGTCTTCAAGATTTTGCTATTCATATTATTGATTCCCGTTGCATCCTATTTCGGAATGTATTTGGGTCATCTGCTTCGGGAAAATATGTGATTGTGTATAATATTCATCAAATACTGATGAATGTTTCCAACTTGAATTATTAATTTTCTGATTGAATAAATTTAACGTCCGATATTTTTTTTTCAATAGGCAAAAAACCTAAAATTGAACCGTCTAATATATATACTAATTAGAAACATAAATAAACTTATTAATAAATTAAATTTAATTAAATAAAGGTTTGATAATATGGTCAGATTTTCACAAACTCTTGATGATAGGCAAGCAAGAAATAGAGAAAAACCTTATGAGCAGGTTAGGAATAATCAGCAATATTATTCTCCTGAAGGAAGACAGCCTTATGTTGTTCAAAGAGATGACAGATTATATTCTCAACCGCCAAAACCTTCTCGTCCGGAACCTGCCTATCAAAGACAAGATAATTTCTACACTCCTACTCAGGTTGAGGAAATTGAGGAAATTATCTATGAAAGACCAGCTATTGAAAGAGAATCCATTAAACCCGATTACTCCAAACCTGAATTAAAATTCCCTAAAGATCAGAATATTCAATTTGGTGTAGAATATTCGCCAAATTCTAAACCGCCGGTCATCGGTAAAAATTACACTATCCGGTCCAATTCAATCATATATAATGATGTTGTCATTGGAGATAATTTCAGAACCGGACACAATGTTGTCATTCGTGAAAACACCAACATTGGGGATGATGTTTTGATTGGAACAAATACAGTCATTGAAGGGGATGTAATTATTGGAAATGATGTCAGTATACAATCTAACGTTTATATTCCGACTAATTCAGTAATTGAGGATAATGTATTTATCGGACCTTGTGCTTGTTTTACTAATGATAAATATCCTGTAAGAATTAACTATGAACTTCAAGGACCTAGAGTCAGACGTGGCGCTTCTATTGGTGGTAACACAACTTTCCTGTCAAATGTTGAGATTGGAGAAGGATCTATTGTTGCTGCAGGAGCTATTGTAATCCATTCTGTTCCACCGTTCTATCTGGCTATCGGAACACCTGCCCGTATCAAGCCGCTTCCGGACCATTTAAAAGTTCCAAACAGATTTTAGTTCGTATATGCCAAAACATTATATATTCCGATTATCTAATATAATATTAAATATTCTAATGGGGATTATATTATGGCTATTTATAAATGCAAAATTTGTGGATACACTTTTGATGAAAGTAATATTGAAGAAGGCTTGAATATTCCTGAAGGAACAAAATTCGATGATTTGCCAAGTTCATTTAAATGTCCTAAATGTCGCATGGCTAAAGGAATGTTTGAAAAGGTAGATTAATTTTATATATTACAATCGTATAAACTATTATTAATTAAATGTAACAATTTAATAAAATTTTAAGGAGATTGTTATTATGGCAAAATTTAAATGTAAAATTTGCGGATTTGTAACTGAAGAATTTGAAGAACTCCCAGAAGACTATAAATGTCCAATGTGTGGCGCTAGCGCTGACATGTTTGAAAAAGTAGAATAAGGGGGAAAATTAGCATGGCATTTGTTTGTAAAGTATGTGGATATGTTCATGAAGCAGATGAATTACCAGAAGACTTCACTTGCCCAATGTGCGGTGTAGGCGCTGAAAACTTTGAAGAACAATAAGTTTCTTCATTTCTTTTTTTTATATTTTTTCTAAAAACTGTTTATTTATATATTCAACACTTATTTTTTCCTGATATTTATCAAATATCTTTTCAATATCTCTATTGTCTCCGGATACAATTTCATAACTAACCTTGTCGGTATAATCCTTATTGATGGTTGTTAACTGATTGTTCCTAACTTCGCTGTCAGCTATTTTAATATGGGAATAATCAAAAGTAATTTTAAAGACATCATATTCTTCGATTTCAGCTATTTCAGCTTTGCCGATAGCTTCCATAACGGACTTTGAATATGCTCTTACAAGCCCTCCTGCTCCAAGCTTGATTCCTCCGAAATATCTTGTAACGACTGCAGTAACATTGTGGAGTTCATTTTTTCTCAATACATTAATCATAGGTTTTCCGGCAGTTCCGCCAGGTTCCCCATCATCATCAAAACCTTCCCCATCACTTACAATATATGCAGTGCAGTTATGGGTGGCATCGCTGTACTGTTCATTCAGCTTTTGGATAATCTCTTTTGATTCCTTTTTGGTTTTAGTTGGAAATAGAGAGCAAATGAACTGGGATTTTTTTACATTTATTTCACATTGGACTGCTTTTTTAATGGTTTTCATAATATCCTATATATTTATATAATTAATCAAATATATTATACTTAATTAAATTTCACAAGGTGTTTATATTGTCAAGTAGATCTGCTACTGTACTGGTAATTTTTATTGTTGCAATTGTTGCTTTCTGTCTGGCCAGTGTTTTTGGAGCCATGACCGGAACAATATCCATCTTACCAAATGAAACTGAGGATGGTGGAAGCATTTTGGATAATCTGTCAGCCATAACTGATGGTACTGGTGATACAGGTAATAGTTATGGTAATGATAACTATAATGATTACAGCAGCTCCTCTCAAAGTTCTTCAGATAATGACAATGATAATAAGAATGTGGAGACAACTACTGATGACTCCAGTTCAAATTCAGGTTCAGGTTCATCAGATAGTAGTAATAATGTAGAAACAACAACTGACACATCATCCGGTTCATCCGGAAGTTCTCAAGGTTCAGATGATGTTTCAAGTAATGTTGTAACTACTACTGATGATTCAACTTACTAATCTTTTTTTTTTAAAAATCAAGCAGCTTTTCAACATCGAAGATTACTGTGTTGATAGCTAAATTAAACAATCTTTCTCCGTAAACTTCATCAATATAGACTCCATTTTCTTTAACGTCCATTGCACCTTCTTCAATGTTCGGATCATTTTCACGAGCTTTCTTAAATCCATATAGGCCTACTTCCTCATATTCATCAACATTTGCCTGGTTTTCAAGTTCATCTTCATTGACGATGCCTAAGACTTTAGCCATTGAGAGTTCTCCGCTGCCTCCGTGAGGACCCTCCGATGATATGACCTTATTGTTGAAGACAATTGATAAATCCGTTTTATCTTCAATGTCCCATAATTCTGTCATAAGCGGAATATTTCCTCCATGAGCATTTACAATAATAACCTTTTCAATATCCAGGAATTTTTTAGCAGAGTTAAGGGTATTTATAACATTTTCTTTTAATTCATCAAGTGAAACATGCACTCCATGGTCTATTTCATCCAGTTCATATGCAGGATATATCACTCCTAAAAATTTAGCTCCAGTAAGTAGGGATGACTGAAATGCAATGTGGGAACCAATTTTTGCATCAGTATCAATCGGAAGAGCAGGGCCATGGTTTTCCAGATGTGAACCTAGTGCTATTATTCCGATTTTGTGGACTCGGGGATCTTTGATGTTGCCTGCACGATATCTTAATTCAGCCATAATTTCACCTTATAGTTCAAAGTTCCAAATGTCATCGCCGACATAATGCTTTGTTTCAACGGCTTTCCCTGAATCGTTTTCAACCATTTCTTCACCGCTTATTAGGCTCACGCCAATTGCTAATGGTTTTCCATGGGTTTCATCCACGATTAGAACAATGTCTCCCTTTTCAATTCCATCATCGGCGGCTACAATTCCAGGACTCATTATGTCAGCACCGTTACTTACAAATCTGATGGCTCCCATGTCCACAGTCACTTTTTTGCTGTCGATTTGGTTTGCAAGGGCAGCCTTAAGTGTTGGAAACGGCTTGTCTTCAATCATTATGATGTAAGGTTCCCCATCCACCAGAATGAATGAGTTCGGTTCTGCCTCAAGTATTTCTACGTTTTTCTTATTTTGAAGTAAATCTCCATATTCTCCTAATTCGGCTTTTATTGCTTTTATTTTTTTCTTTTTTAAGAAATTTCTTTTTTTGACTTTTATGCTCATGTTTTTTGCCTATACTATTTTAATGAATTATATATTTGTAACTTAAATAAATAAATTTATTTATTAATTAAATATTTTCTTTTTTTCCTTGAAAATACATGTCTGTGGTCTATTTCCTCACCTAAATTGGCCATGCTGAATGGCGGATCGTCTCTTGTGTATTTTGCAATTGATGTTGCATTGTGATTGCTTAGTCTGTTAATGTTTGAATCTATTATTTCAAGCTCTTTTTCACTGAATTTCGCTTGGGGAATGATTGTTAGGTAGTATCTGTGTATGGTTCTGTTGTAATAGGGTTCTTTTCTTAAGAACAGTCGTTTTTGATTTATCAAATCCTGAGTTATTTCAAGGAAATGCTTGGGTTTGATTCCTTTTCTGGATTTTATATATGTTTCTTTTGTAAGTGATGTTCCATATATTTCGTAATACTCAAAATCGATAAAATATAACATGCTGCAGAGTACAGTTTTACCTAAGTTGGGTTTGTTGTAGCATCGGGATAAAATATAGATTATTAGGTTGATATAAGTGTCTTTTTTGAATTTCATTTTATGGCCTGGTGATGGTTTTGTGTTTTCAGGTTATGTTTTTGCTAGAATTTAAAGTAAGTGGGAGAGCAGTTGAAAAATAATCTTTGTTTTTAAATTTTAAATATCTGAAAGATAATAATTAGTAAATGGATAATTTTTTTATACTTTTAGTTAAAAATAAGGTAACATTTATATAGTAGTTAAATTATATTTAATAGTATTAGTTTTAATTAGGTTTTGTCTTATCTTAACTTGATTATATTATGAGTGATTACTAAAATTTAATTCATAAAACTAAAATTTGTAATAATATAAGGTGATATAATGAGCGGACAAAATGTTCAAAGACCACTTGATGCATTAGGAAAATCTGTAGATTCTCCAGTTTTAATAAAACTCAAAGGAGATCGTGAATTTAGAGGCACACTTAAGAGCTTTGATTTACACATGAATTTAGTTCTTAACGATGCAGAAGAATTACAAGACGGAGAAATTACTAGAAGACTCGGTGTTGTCCTCATAAGAGGAGACAATATTGTTTATATTTCACCATAATTATTATTCGATAATTATTTCGAGATTATATTTTCAACGATAAGTTAAGGAGGTGTATCAATGTCAAAGGGAACTCCATCAATGGGTAAGAAGAATAAAAAGACCCATATCAGATGTAGAAGATGTGGTAGAAACACTTACCATATACGTAAAAAAGTCTGTGCTTCTTGCGGATTCGGTAAATCCAAAAAATTAAGAAGATACAGCTGGCAAAACAAAAAACCAACTACTAGACAAAGATTAGTATAAGGTTGGTAAAACTTTGAAGATTATTCAATAATCTTCTTCTCAAATCTATTTTTAGTTACTTTTCAATCACTGCATAATTTATTAACTACTTTTTTTAAATAATCTTATAGCACTTACTAGATTAATTTAATCAGTTGTGGAGGTTATTGTTATGACTTCTTTAAATGATATTGCTAGACAAAACAATGTAAATTTAGAAGA
>NZ_JAUNXX010000075.1 GCF_030539555.1 Methanobrevibacter sp.
CTGTGTGAATATGGGAAATGATGCAGAAGCTATCAAATATTTAAATAAGACAATCAACATGCTAAATGGATATGGAAGACTTCCAAAAGATATTGAATCAATATATCAGAAATGTTCCTTTGAAAAAGAAAGGATTATTAAAAAAGGAGAGGTAAATGACGAAGAATTTAGGAAAACCAGATTCTTCTCTGCAAGAACTTCCATTATAATATTAATCATAATATTGATTTTCTATGTTATCTTGCGATATTTAGGCTATGGGCGGTAACAGATGTAATATTTAAATATCACCTCTTCTAAAATTATTTCATAAAATTGAGGCATGTCTATGTATAAACAAAAATTTTTTATTGTGCTGGCAATTTTTTTAGTGATATTTGCAGCCGGTACTATTGTATTTGCAGAATCCGACATAAAAACCCATGAATATAATTTTGCGGACAAGGTGTTTTTTAATATCAGCGATGATTTGACTAACGAAACAGAATTTAAACTTTCTTCAGGCGATAGCTTGGATGTGGGAGTTTATTATATTTATCCTGATGATAATGCAATCTGTTCATTATACTTTGTCGGTGAAGATGGTGTGACTGACTTCGAAGGCCATCAGGAAGATTCTTCATATGAAAAAATTGATAGCAATGCTACTTCTCAGGGATACAAAACTTATTTATTCAGAGATTCAGACGGTTATGATGTATTTGTAGAATTGAATAATCTGGCTGTTGATAAGGGTGGCATTGAGATACCGTATTACTATTTCAGCGGCAGTTTTGAATCATTAGATGAAGCTCAAATAGTCATTGATACCTTTAAAATTGATGAAAAATTGATTAATCAGTAAAAAATCGGTTTTTTTTGTTTTTCAAAATTTTAAAAAAGAAAATATTTGGAAAAATCCCAAATATTAATAAATGTTGTTTGCTATAGCTATGCTCTGAATATTTTATTTATATCATTTTTTCATCTCAGATTACAATATTCTTCACCGGAAATGCAGTACTGACAGTAGTAAATTGTCTCTGACTGCGATGGCCATTGAAATAACAGCTTAAATTATTCAATTGATATAAGTTATCTGGTTCAATAGTTTTATTTTGTACTAACGATAAAATTTTAACCATATCAACTTAATTTTAAGAGGTTGAATTCATTAAATCAAAATTATTTATAATTTTAATTATTCTATCGGTTTTATTCACTATCGCTTCCGTTTCGGCAGCTGACAATCAAAGTGAAATAATTTCAGATTCTGCTGATTATCATCCTTTCAGTGAGTTGAATCAAAACATTTCTGAAAGTACAGGTGAACTTAACATGGAACATGATTATGCATGTGACAATAGTTCAATAAGGATTATAAAAGAAAATGAATTTGTTATAAATGGTAATGGTCATATAATTGATGGGGCGGTTAATTCCAGGCCTTTTGTTTTTAATTCCAAAGATGTTGTTACAATTAATAATTTAACGTTTCAAAATTTCGTAAATTCGTCATTAAGAATTAGATCTCCAGTTATTTTCAACAATGTAAGCTTCATAAATTGTACTTCCCAGCAGGTTAATAGTTTTTTATATTGTGATGGCCAGGTCCAATTTGACGGATGCATCATTAAGGATACAAACATGACTTATAAGTTTATATCCAATTATGTAGGGGGTACTGTCTTTAAAAATTCAGTAGTGTCCGGAGGATATGTTGATGAAGGACTCATATCTGTTGATAGGCAGGATCTTATTGTTGAAAACTGTACATTTGAAAACTTCTCTTCACGAATAGGCTCTGCAATAGACTATAAGGGCAACAATCTGAAAATTAAAAAGTCAAAATTTATTAATTTAAATGCAAGTGCAGCAGGCGGTGCAATAATTGCAAAATTCTTCCCGAAAAATAATGTTACGGGTGATTCTTTCTTGATTGAAGATTGTGAATTCATAAACGTTACAGCATCAGACAATGGTGGTGCAATTTATTATGATCTTGATTCCGGATCAAATTTCCTGCTTAAGACATTGAATATAATCAATACCAGTTTCACTAATTCCAAATCAAGATATGGTGGTGCGATTGTTGATTTTGGAGGTATTTTAAACATTATCAACTCAACAATTAAAAATAGCTATGCCGGATTTGAAGGAGGAGCAATTTATACTTCATGGGCTAGTATAAACATTATAAACACTACTCTGTCAAATAACAGAGCAGAAAAAATGCGGGAGCAATCTATTTTGATAAAGGTAAATTAACCATCAAGCAGTCAAGTCTAATCAATAATCAAATTTTAAATGAATCCGGAAATGCAGGAATGGCAATTTATGCTTATGATGCAAATATTGACTTTTCAAATTCAACTTTTGACAATGGTGGAATTAGTGTTTATGCAGATTTCTTAACTAATAAAAGATTAGAAAACAATACAATAAATGATGATGAATTCTCATTAGATAATAAAAACTATATTGTTTCCGTTGAAAGCAGTGGAATAAAAATAACATTAATTAATAATTCTATTGTAGTGGATGAACTTCCATCCAAGTTTGATTCTCGTGACTGGGGTTGGGTGAGTCCGGATAAAGTTCAAGGTGACAATGATGACTGCTGGGCATTTGCAACAGTGGCATCTCTTGAATCAGCACTCCTCAAATCAACTGGAGTCCTCTACAACCTATCTCCAAATTATGTTCAAAAACTGCAGTTGAAATATGCTCGAAATGGTGATTTGAGAATCAGTTCAACAGGCTTTGCATACAGCGGTTTAGGTCATGCATTAAGCTGGTACGGCA
The DNA here is from genome assembly GCF_030539555.1 of Methanobrevibacter sp. Lineage (GTDB taxonomy): Archaea > Methanobacteriota > Methanobacteria > Methanobacteriales > Methanobacteriaceae > Methanocatella. The sequence continues at coordinate 2,785 of NZ_JAUNXX010000075.1, forward strand.
CACTTCCAATGGATGATTCTTATGATGACAGAGGAATGGCTGCAGACACAGATTTATCCGACAGCAGAATTCATCTCCAGGACGCAATGATTATATTTGGTGGGAAAAATGATACAGTTAACATGATTAAGCAGGCAATAATTAAATATGGATCTGTAAGTGTTCAAATGATTTTATTGGATGACGGTGAAGAAATTCCTACTGCTGGAGAGAATATTTCAATATTTGACCATGGAATTCATTTTGTTTCATTAGTGGGATGGGATGACAGTATAGGCAAATGGACATATAAAGATTCCTTAGGAGGTTTCAATAAGATTAATTATACAAGTAAAATACTTTTAGTGCCTGACAGATACGCGATTATTCCCCAAAATGCAGCTATTGCATATATCTTTGAAAACACTGTTGACTATCATGTAAACTACCAGACAGATTTGGTGGGACTGACAGGTTTTAATGGCAATTACACTTATTATTCAAATGAATTCACATCAAAATATGATGAGTTAATAGGTGCAGTCGGAACATACTTCAATGAATCAGGAATTGACTATTCATTTGACATTTATGTCAACGGCCTTAAAGTTCACACCCAAAGCGGCGTCAGCGAATTTGCAGGATTCAGAACAATAGTTTTAAACAAATATATTCCAATCAAAACAGGTGATGAATTTAAAGTAGTATTTAAAAACAATGCTCTTCCATATCAGGCATACTCCAGACAGCATTATGTTAGCGGAATGTCTTTTATAAGCGGTGGCGGCGAAAATTTTAAGGATATTACTCTTGAAAACAAAACGGTCTGTCTTAAAGTCTACACTGTAGCTGATGACACTAAAATAATAAACAATAAAGACATTACTGTTAATTACAATGGGGGATCATACTTTTCAGTGAAAGTTATAACTGCCGACGGAAGGGCAGTTGGAGCAGGTGAAGGTGTTAAATTCACAATTGGCGGAAAAACATACTCTGTCAAAACAAATAACAATGGAATTGCAAAACTGAAAATAACACAAATTCCAAACAAATACATTATAAAAACTTCATATAATGGTAAAACATATAAAAACACAGTCACTGTTAAGAAAACAACTCCTAAAATAACTGCTAAAGCAAAAACATTTAAAAAAGATATTAAAGTTAAAAAATACACAATTGCTTTAAAAACTAACTTAAATAAAGTAATGAAAAATGTTAAAGTTACATTGAAAGTTAAAGGTAAAACTTATATCGCTAAAACCAATTCCAAGGGTAAAGCTACTTTTAAAATAACTAAATTAATTAAAAAAGGCAATTTCAATGCAGTTATTACATTCGGAGGTAATAAATACCACAATAAAGTTAGTAAAATAGTTAAAATTATTATCAAGTAGATGATTATTTCATCTATTCTTTTTTTTTTAATTAAATGACAGTTTCATGTCACCAGTTTCTGTCTCTTCTTGGATTTCCTTTATAATCTGTGCGGATTATTTCATCGTTATTGACTTTTGAAACAATTCTTGACACTGCAAGAGCAATTGCAAAATGATATTCAGTTTTATTCATACGTTTTTGCATTATTTTCATCTGTCTATATTTTCTCTCCTTTTTTATAGATAATTATAATTTTTTTCATTAAAACAGATTTAAATCAAATCACTTACTAACGATATCTTTTACTACTTCTCCGGCAATAATTAATCCTGCAACGGAGGGTACAAAAGATGTGCTGCCTTTCACTTTATATTTTGCATTTTGATTTATTGCACAATCGTTGGTGTTTATTGGTGGTTCCTTGGAATAAACTACTTTCAATTTTTCTATATCTCTCTTTCGGAGGTCTTTTTTCATTATTCTTGCAAGTGGACACACTGATGTCTCATAAATGTCAGCTACTTCAAACATTGAAGGGTCTAATTTGTTCCCGGTTCCCATTGAAGAGATGACCGGAACGTCAACGGCATTACAACTGCAGATAATTGCAATCTTTGCCATTATCGTATCCACGCAATCAACAGCATATGAGATGTCTTCTGTAATGATATTGCTTTGTGAGTCTGCCATATAAAATTCCTTGTAAATTTCAACATTTGCATCAGGATTAATCTCTAAAATTCTCTCCTTCATTAAATCAACTTTATATTTACCGACTGTTTTTACTGTTGCAATTAACTGCCTGTTGATATTGCTTTCATCTATTTTGTCATAGTCTATCAAAATGAAATTACCAATCCCGCTTCTGGCAAGTCCTTCACAAACAAAAGATCCCACGCCCCCTATACCAAAAATAGCAACTTTGGAATCATTTAATTTTTTCATTCCATCATTTCCAATCAACATTTCTGTTCTGGAAAACTTTTCGTCCATATACACTCACCAAAAAATTTAATTTAATTCAATTTATTATATTATAATTGAAATTGAAACATTAAAAACCTATGCAAAATAATTTTTAAAAATGAGGATTATCATGATAATCGACACCCATTGTCATATTTATAATAGCGAAATGGAAAATGCAGAAGAAATAATAAAGGAATCTGCAAGAAATGACATACATATAATATTGAACGGCACTGATCCTCTAAGCAATAAAGAAGTACTGGAATTGTCTGATAAATATGAAAATGTTCATGCTGCTTTAGGATATTTTTATTCTTTTGCAGATGAAATAACAGACGAAGATATTTTTTTATTGGATAAACAGCTTAATAATGATAATGTAATTGCGGTAGGCGAGATAGGTCTTGATTATTATCATACAAAAGACAATAAGGATATACAAAAAGAATTATTTGAAAAAATGTTAAATCTTGCACATAAGCATAGCTTGCCTGTTATAGTCCATTCCAGAAAATCAATGCAGGATACATTCGATATATTGAAAAAACATGATGTGGTGGGATCCATTCACTGTTATCAGGGTTCGGCTGAAATGGCACAGGAATTTATTAAATTAGGTTTCTATATGGGAATTGGCGGGCCGATTACTCACAATAACAATAAGAAAATAAGAAAAATGCTTAAAAAAATAGACATTGGTCATGTGCTAGTAGAAACTGATTCTCCATATATGGCTCCCGAAGAAAAAAGAGGGGAAATAAACACGTCATTGAACTTGAAGTATGTTGTAAGAAAAATCGCAGAAGAATTGGATATGAATGAAGATGAAGTCGTAAAAATAACTACAGAAAATGCAAAAAGATTATTCAAAATATGATGTTTCGAACGGTCAATAGTGAGTTTTTAAGTGGTGATAAAAGATAGTATATGGACTAGTTTATTTTGTTTTAAACGAACAGTTCGTATCGTTCATTTGAATTTTTTTCATATATGTTCAGTTTTAATATAATATTTTTAAATAATATTCAAATTTTTAAATTTTAGATATCTTTATTAACTAATGATTTTAAATATAGTTGTATAAAAGGGGGATTTAATGTGAATGACAAAAAACCAATTCAAATTTTCTCTAATTTTAATGAAAATATTGGGGTCAACGTTATCAAAAGTCCAGTAAAGCTCACCATCTTAGAAATGCTTAGAGATAGTGATATGGAATTTGATGAAATCGTTAATAATACTGGTAAATCTAAATCCACAGTTTCAGTTCATTTAAAAGGTTTAAGAGAAAGTGGAATTATATCCTATAGAGTTCATCCTGTTGATAATAGAAAGAAAATTTTCTATCTGAATTCCAAATACTTGGGTTCTGTTAATTTTTCCGAGCCAAAGGAGATTAAAGAAACTCGAGCTGATTACCTAATTGAAAATCTTGTTGATGAGGATGCAGAATTTTCAACATTGCTTTTCCATACTCTAAAATCCATGCTTATTCAAGAAGGAATAAACATCGATCCTATTATGCAATCTACCGGTAATAGTATTGGTAATTCAATTTTTGGAAAGTTATATGATGAGGATTTAGATGTCTTCATTGAGAATATCGCTACTTTTTGGGAAAATAAAGGTTTAGGTAGAATTTCATTTGATTTGGGCCAAATTATTAGAATTACAACATATGACTGTTTTGA
>NZ_JAUNXX010000124.1 GCF_030539555.1 Methanobrevibacter sp.
AAAATAGTAATTTACATGGTTGATTATTAATTTTTTAATTCCTTAAAGTGCTTATTTTATAATTTAAAACATTTTAACAAAAAATAAAAAATAGAATTTAAGTGCCGGAAGTTGTATTTTAAACCTAAAATCACGATTATAATAAATAGAATCGTATTAGTTTTTAAAAATAGATAATAAGTTTAATCAATGTCTACAACATGACAAGCATGTTCGAACAAAGTAGACATTGAACTAAAACTATTCATTTAAATTTTAGAATTTAAGTACCCAGAAAGTGGACTTTAAACTCTAATGAATATTATGAATAGATTATATATAAAGTTTATTGTTTTTTAATTTATAAACAATAGGAAGTGTCTATTAGACCCAACAAACCCAAACATAACCCATTAAGAGCTATCGCTAAACAATGATTCTAATATTTGATGGTTCCTACAGTTTAACGGAAGAATCGATTATGACATCGGATTAATTATAGGTAATCCATATGATGACAAATGCCAGACACCACGATATGATGGCGTATATGAACATTGCGATCCAAAGTTTTCCTCGGATACTCATAAGGATTCCTCCCTTTAAATGAATAGTTTTGCCAAGAGGAGAGTTCATTAGAACTGATGTTCTAAATTCCCTCGCAGGTAATATTACTTTGTTCGATATAATATCACCCCCTATTGGATCAAGAGTTTGATTACCTGTATATTTGATTTTTATAGTATAAATAATTTTATTTTAGTTCATACTCAAGTAAAAATTACATTTATCATGTAATTAGAATAGTATTAAGTTTTTTTATTAAAACGCCTCATTATTTTATGTGAATCAATTCACCAGACCGAAACCACATCAACCAGCTGGAGGGGTGTTGAAGCTTGGTGAATAAGAATTGGTGAACCTATTTATATTAATAAATTAAAAATAATAAACACTTAAACATAGTCAGGATGATACGATTAAAGATTTATTTCAAATTATAAACACCCCTTGGCTTCTTTTAGATCCCGATGAGCTTAAAGTATATTCAATTTTTATTTTCATTTTTGGATTTGTATTGGGAGTTATTCTATCCTTTATGTTGTCCGTAATACCTGCAACAAACAAATTCTTTTCAATTCGTACTTTTACAGTATCAAGCAGTCTAATGGCCATTTTTACATACAAACGTGACTGGTTTGATGAAAAATATGGTTTAGTTTCCAGATACCATATTGGTATGAATTACTCTGTAATATTCTATTTAATAATAATTATAACAGTTACTCTTTCTCTAATGTTCTTTTATCCTATTTTAAAAAGTCAAGGTTTAAAATTTGCTGCCATAATGTTTATTTCACAATATATACCAGTCATTTTTATGCTGTTGAGACTTAAAGTTTTTAGTGATGAAAACTGTCCTGTTAAAAAAACAGATAATTTTGGAAATGAATACTGGAAAAATACATTAGGATATAATCCAATAATTTATTATCTAATCAGTTTTCCATTTACCATGATTATTGCATTATCATTATATAATTATACAACTAACATTCTATCTTCATCATACTTAACATCAAATTTACTTTATCTAATCCTGTCTCTGACAATATTGTTTATACTGTTGTCACCTGATTTTTTAGACAAAGTATTACCATTTGATTTGAGAACTTGGAAGGGCACAGGCCAGCTAATAGTTTTAATAGTAGTGATTCTTTCCATATTACGTTGGTTTATTATTTAATGAATTTCCAATACATTATGTCACAACAATTGATTAATTTTAGTTTATAAAATTGAAAAATTTAATTAAGTTGAGTTCTAAAAAAAGTAGTGTAGAGAGGTAAGTAGCACAACTATCGCATGAGTTTTCATAAAATCCTCTCCAAATAATAATTAATAATCTAATTTTCAAATTATATATAATTAATTAGGAACTGAGTTAATTTTCCTCATAGAGGCAATCTTGAAAATTAGCGCTGACTGGGAATGTAAGAAAATCAACTATTGATATACTTACCCAACAAGAATACTCAAGTCAAATTCACATTTCAGTATCTAAAACTTAATTTTGAAAAGTATATACATGCACAGTTAAAAAGTAAATTGGTTTTTAATATCATTGCAGTTAATATAAAAAACACTTCATTAAAATTAAGCTTATCGATTTACTTTTGATTTAATCAACAGTGCATTAAAAATTATGAAATCTATTGTCCATACTCATCATCACATTGAATTGAGAATGAAAACTTTCCTTAAAAAATGAGATAATCTAGAAAAAAAAGAAAATAAGTGAATAATTAAATTCACCTAATTTAAATATTAATTGTTTTAAACACTATTTGACTTTTACACTGGATTTTACAGTATCTTTAAGATAAGTAACTTTTACAGTGTAGGTTTTGCCTTTTTTAAGCTTTTTGATAACATTCTTATTCAATGTTTTTTGTGCAATTCCTTTGGAGTTGGTTTTTACCTTGTAGGTTTTGCCGTTGAACTTGAATGTTACAGTTTTGTCTTTAACCAATTTACCAT
>NZ_JAUNXX010000034.1:0-3957 GCF_030539555.1 Methanobrevibacter sp.
CATGGATTGGCATCATTGAAATGCCTGGTGGCCTTCAAAATTCTTTTGCTGCTAAAATGGCTGAAATTTCAGGTGGAGAAGCAGAAACTAAAACTATTAAATAATTGATTTAGACTTATGGGATTATTATGATATATGTGGAAAATAAAGATTTAGTTATTCCTGGTCAGGTATTAGCTGACGATGAATACTATTCAGGAAGAGGTACCTTTAAAGAGAATGGTAAAGTTTGTTCTTCTTTAATAGGGCTTGTTTCTTTGAGGAATAAAAAGATTAGAGTTATTCCTCTTAAAAGCAAATATGTTCCTAAAAAAGGAGATGTTGTAATCGGTAAAATTAATGATGTTAGATTCTCAATGTGGGATGTAGACATTAATTCACCTTACTCCGGTATTTTACCAGCTTTTGAAGTGTTTGGTCGTGAGAAAAAAGAGCTCAACAAAGTATATGATGTTGGGGATGTGCTATTTTTAAGAGTTGTCGATGTTGATGAAATCAAAAAAGCGAAACTCGGTTTAAAAGGCAGGGGAATGGGTAAATTCAAAGGAGGAATAATCGTTGATATTGCTCCAACTAAAGTTCCTAGATTAATTGGTAAAAAAGGTTCAATGATCAACATGATTAAAGATAAAACTAACTGTAAGATTGTTGTTGGTCAAAATGGTCTTGTCTGGGTAAAAGGAGATGAGGACATGGAACAACTTACCAAAGATGTTATTCATTTAATCGAAGCTGAAGCTCATACTTCTGGTTTAACTAATAAAATTAAAAACAAATTGTACCTAGCTATTGATGGTGAATTGCCACATGAAGAAGTTAATGAAGAGGAAGAAGAATTTGTTTTGGAAAAACCTAAACTTCAAAATTTTAAAGAAGAATTAGAGCAAGAAGAAAGAGAAGCTGAGGAAAATAAAATAGAAAAAGAAGAAAAGCCTAATATAGCTGAGGTTATTGAAGAATTAAAAAGAAAAAATAAAAAAGATAACGCCTTATCCTATGGTGATAACTCAAATAATTCTTTTATTTTAAATAATAAATAATGATTATAATTCTTCGAATATTAAGAGGTTGATATAATGTCAGAAATGATTAGACAGGATGGTAGGAAGTTTGATGAATTACGTCCTATTAAAATTGAAGCAGGAGTTCTCGAACGTGCGGATGGTTCTGCTTATTTGGAAGTTGGAGGAAATAAAATTTTAGTTGCTGTTTATGGACCAAGAGAATCCTATATTAGAAGATTGCTCGAACCAAACACTGGTGTAATTAGAGTTAGATATAACATGGCTCCATTTTCAGTAGATGATAGGAAAAGACCTGGACCTGACAGAAGGTCATCTGAGATTTCTAAAATTACTGCTGATGCATTAAGACCAGCATTAATGTTGGAAAATTATCCTCGTTCAATGATTGATATTTATATAGAGGTAATTGAAGCTGAAGGGGGAACCCGTTGTGCAGGAATCACTGCAGCTTCTGTTGCTCTAGTCGATGCGGGAATACCTATGAAAGATATTGTTGTAGGTTGTGCTGCTGGTAAAGTTAATGATGAAGTAGTACTCGATTTATCTGAATATGAAGATAAAGAAGGTCAAGCTGATGTTCCATTAGCTATCATGCCAAGAACTGGTGAAATTACATTATTACAAAGTGATGGTAATTTGACTGAAGAAGAGTTTGCAAAAGCAATAGATTTAGCTATGGAAGGATGTCTTGAAGTAAGCAAGCTTCAAAAAGAAGCTTTAATGAAAAAATATTCTACAGAATAGTGGGTGGATAAAATGGATATAGTACCAGAAATTACAAGACAAAGTATTACTAACCTTGTCAGAAATGATAAAAGAGAAGATGGCAGGGGATTAAATGAATATAGGGATATCTCTATTGAAACTAATGTTATCTCTAAAGCTGAAGGTTCTGCTCGTGTAAAACTTGGCGGAACTCAAGTTATTGTAGGTATTAAACCACAACTTGGAAGCCCATTCCCTGATACTCCTGATCTTGGAGTTTTAATGACCAATTGTGAAATGTTGCCTATGGCTGATCCTAATTTTGAACCAGGACCACCTAGTGATGATTCAATTGAACTTGCACGTGTAGTTGATAGGGGTATCCGTGAAAGTGAACTGGTTGAATTGGATAAATTGTGTGTTGAAGAAGGAAAACATGTTTGGATGTTATTCATTGATTTGCACATTATCGATAACTGCGGAAACCTTTTTGATGCCTGTGAATTAGCAGTCATGGCTGCACTCAAATCTACTAAATTGCCTGTTGCAAGCATAGTTGATGAAGAAGTAGTTCTCAGTGAAGACGAAACCTTTGATTTACCAATCAACAATGAGTTAGCTTTATGTACTTTTGTTAAAATTGGTGACAAAATGGTTTTAGACCCAACTTTGGACGAAGAAAGAGTAGCTAGTGCTCGTTTAAATGTTGGTGTTACTAAAGATGGTAGAATTTGCTCTATGCAAAAAGGCGGTTCTCAACCATTAAATAAAGAAGAACTTCTTGCTGCTGTCAACGTGGCAGTTTCAAAAACTAAAGAATTAATAGAACATCTTTAAATGTCTTCTGGACGATTAAGATTTCTAAATTCTTTTTTTAATATTTTTTTATTATCTATTAAAACAAATTTTGCATCTATTTTTGATATTAATCCCTTTATATGAAGTGTATCTTCACAGACTAATTTTTTGATTTCCGGAATGATATTTTTATTATAAACTGAATGAAGTGGTTCGGATGTTTTTAATTTATCTTCAGTATCATGATACGGAACGATGGCCTGATAATTTCCATCTATTTCATTAAAAATAGTGTTGATATAATCTTTTGTAACATATGGACTATCGCAAGGCAATACTAATGAAAATTGGCTGTGGATGCTTTCAAGTCCGGTCATTATTCCTGGAAGAGGTCCCTTATTTTTGATTTTATCCTCGACAAATGTTATTCTGTAATCGTAATCTTCGAGATTGATGAACTTGCTGTATTTGCCAATTCTTTTTTCATCATTTAAAACGATGATGGCTTCACTTATTTCATGGTTTAAAGTAGAAAGAATGTGTTTAATCATAGGTTTGTCTTGAATAACCATGGATCCTTTATCCTGTCCCATTCTTCTACTTTGCCCTCCACATAAAATAATGCAAGATTTAATATTTTCACTTTTTTTCATTTCATTACTCATATTAAATCTCTCCAAGTCTATTTCACATAAACGTCTGCATCTTCATCGAATGGATTGGTACGTATGATTAATGCAATCATATATGGGTAATGTTTATTAAGGTATTTTAAATAATAAACCCACTCATAAACTAATTTATTATATACTCTGTGCATGTCCCCATTCAAGTGTGCAAAATCAGTGTCTGTAACTAAACTTAAATCTTTTCTGTGTTCCAATTCTTCATCAAGGTGAAGGATAGCATTGGTTAATTCAGTAAATTCTTCTTTTTCAAGTAAATTAGGGTTGTTTATTAAATTAATAATGAATTCCCTTTTATTGGAAACCAGGTCTCTTAAATTTTCTAAAAATTCTTCCCTATCTTCAGGAGCAATATCTGCCTGAAAATCAATTGTTGTGTTTTTCAGTTCGTTCAGTTTGTTTTCATAGTCTTTATCATCCCAATTTTTAATTGATTTTAAATTTTCAGTGTTGGTTTTATATTTATTGGAATGACTTAGCTGGCTTATCAGTTCATTTCCAACTTCGGAAAAGAAAGTGCTCATAAGCATGTCTAATTTTTCCATCATTGCTTCTTTTTCTTTTTTTTCAATTATTTCATCAAGTAAAAATGCTACAATTAGAATATCCACAGGAATGAAACCTAAATGGGTCCAAATATAAGATATAATATGTTCAGCATCTCCTAACACCAAATAGTTTGATCCATATATTATGATAATCAGGATAACCATCAATATGGAAAACTTGATTTTCCATTGTTT
>NZ_JAUNXX010000034.1:3989-16101 GCF_030539555.1 Methanobrevibacter sp.
CTCCAATTTATCTTTTTTTGGCAGTTATTATTGCTATGGGGTTTTCGCTTATCATCATAACTCCTCGGTCAAGGACTCTTCCATTGGAAATATTGACTTCCATGATTTTAGGGTTATAATTGAGTTCTTTAAGCTTGTTAACCGCTTCAATTTTTGTGTCAATCAATATGGCCGTAATGATAATTCTGCCTTTTGAATTTAATTTTGAATGAATGATGTCTAAGATATTTTCAAGTTCTCTACCGCTACCTCCCACAATAGCAATATCTATATTGTCAATATCTTTCAGAGCGTTTGCTCCGTTATCATTTATTAAAGTGACATTATTTCCAAGTCCAAATTTATTAAGGTTTTTTTGTGTAATTTCAATCGCTTCCGGATTGGTGTCTATTGATATTACTTCACGAGCCCTTTGCGAAAATTCACAGGTAATTCCACCAGTTCCGCATCCGCAATCGACAACTTTGTCTGTAGATGAAACTTCGGATTTATATAATATTATAGCTCTTATGGCCTCTTTTGTAGGTCCTGGAACATCACAGGATTTAATAAAATCCATATCTTCTAACATTTACTCCCACCTTTTAAACAGATTATTTTCAATTTTTAAGGAATCTAATATTTTACCAACAATGAAGTTGATTTGGTCTTCAACACTATCATGTGTTGAGTAAAATCCTGGCATTGCAGGTAATATTATTGCTCCCTCTTGTGATAATGTTAGCATATTTTGCAAATGAATACTTCTAAGTGGAGTTTCACGCGGAACAATTACAGTTGGCCTTCTTTCTTTTAAACTTACATCCGCCACTCTTGTAATTGTATTGTCTCCATATCCATTGGCTATTGATGATAAAGTTTTCATGGAACATGGAACAATAACCAGTGCATCGGCTTTAAATGATCCGCTATTTATTGATGCAGTCAAATCATTAAAGTCATAGTAACTGTCTGAAAGTGATACAATTTTTTCTATACTGTATTCAGTTTCTGATTTGATAACTGTTTTTGCAGCATCACTAATGACTAAACCATTTTCAATTTCCAATTCTTTTAAAACTTCAAGGAGTCTTATTCCATAAATTACTCCACTTGCTCCGGTTATTGCAACAACTATCATATTTATCTCCTAAAACAGTTTAATTTGATCATAGTGAATCCCATGGAATTTCTCTTTATCAATTTCAGGTAAATCTAAGTATTGCTCCAATTTGAATTTTTCAAATTTAGGTTTTTCTTCCTCAGGAACATAAACACTTATATCAGGTATATTGAATCTAGCTTTACTCAATGCAGATATGATATTTGATATTTCAGTCAAGGGGTATAATTTCCCTTCCAAATCCACCTGAGTTTTCATCTCATCAAAACGAGGATATTCTGCAATATTGATGAATACATAATCCTTATCAATTTTATAATCTTCAGCAATTTCGCTTTCCGCTTTTCTAAGTTCTTCCGATTTTATTTTATACATTTTTTCCGGAACTTTGAAATTATCCAATCTGATGGTTTTAACTCTTTTCAGAAGATTTCTATTGTCTAATCGGGACATTATTTCGTTTACATATTTATTGTTGCAGTTTCTGAATATTGAAACAATATCAGTATCATCGTATTGGTAAATGCTGTTTTCGTTGATTATTCCTTCATCAATCACTTTTTTAAGACTTCTTCTAAACATTGAATTTACGATACGGGTTGTATGGTGTTGGTAAACACTGGGGTACATGAAATATCTTGACACTAGTGCCCCTTCTGCGGCTTGCACTCCTTTAATATTCAGTATCAGACTTTCATTTTCTAGTTTTAAGTTGGAAATTATTCTTTCATAATCGATAACTCCATAGGCTACGCCGGTATTGTGTGAGTCTCTTAATAGGTAGTCCATTCTATCCACATCAAGTTCTCCAGATACAATCGGTCCTAAGTGTCCTTTTCCATTAACTATATTGACTATTTCATTTACATCGAATTTTTCTTCGAGCAAATCTCTCATGGATGTCTTTGTGACCACATATTTTGTTAGCTCTTCATGAGGTACTGATAGCACGCCCTCGGAAACATGTGAAAATGGACCATGTCCTATGTCGTGAAGTAGTGCGGAAATTCTGATCAATTCAATTTCATCATTGTCTAATCCCAGTTCTGTTGCTAATTTTGACCCTAAATTCATTGTTCCAACGGAATGTTCAAATCTTGTATGATTTGCTCCGGGATAAATTAAGCTAATTAATCCCAATTGTTTTATTCTTCTTAAACGCTGGAACTGGGGCATGTTCATGACATGTTCTTCAAATTTGGTTAAACTGATGTCTCCGTATACACTATCCCTAATAAATTTTTTCTTTTCGCTCATTTTATCAGTACTCCGAATAGTCATCTTTACTGTTGTAATTTGAGTAATCCGTATAGTTTGAATAGTCCTCCGTGTAATCGGTATAATTATCATAAATGTCTGTTGTGTTAGTGAATGTAGTATTAGTTGGATTAGTTATGTTTTTAGGTGTTTCTATAATGGTCGGAACTTCATCAATGTAATTAGGTTTAAATGAATTATTTTCAATTGAAATTAATTTATATGAATCAGTATCCTCTTTGACGGTTAAACTTGCAAATGTGGTACTAATACTAAATGCAATAATAGCTATTATAAAAAATATTATTAGATTTGCTTTTATTGAGTCTTTCATAATAACACTTTTTTCATTTATTCAATTCATCAATTCTTCGTAAGTTATTTGGTACTATTATTATTTTTATCTTTATGTACTATTTAATGGTTGTTAATGGTCATTATTTTTCGTTTTGTCGATTTTTTTTATTTTTTTAAAATTTTTTTTTGAACATATTTTATAAATTTCTATTTTTTTTACAATTTTGTTTACTGAGAGTTGAATTTTCATTTTTTTCTATGTTTTTCCATAACATTTATATAATATGATGATTAATTACTATATGTCGGAATAAAACTTCCGACATATTACTTCCGACATTAATTGCCGGTCATGTTTAATTATAATCAATTTAATTTTAAGAGAAGATAAAATGAATGTAATGTTTAGTGCAGGTGACACGGCATGGGTTCTCATATGCAGTCTTTTAGTGCTGTTGATGAGTATTCCGGCTGTCGCATTTTTTTATGGAGGATTAAGTAAACGTAAAAATGTTTTAAATACAATTTTTTTAATTTTCATCGCATTTTCAATCGTAAGTGTGATATGGGTAATATTTGGTTATCAATTTGTATTTGGTAGTGATATCAATGGTTTAATTGGTGCACCAACTAACTTTTTTTTACAAGGGATTGAATTGGACGATTTAAGTGGTACAATACCAACATTATTGTTTGTAATGTTTCAATGTGCTTTTGCAGGTCTGACTGTGGCTCTTATTTCCGGAGCATTGGTTGGAAGAATGAAAACAAAAGCATGGGTGATTTTCACAATATTGTGGATTTGTTTAGTATACATCCCTGTAGCTCACTGGGTATGGGGAGGAGGATGGCTAGCACAGTTAGGTGCTCTTGACTTTGCAGGCGGTGCTGTAGTTCACATGAACTCAGGTGCAGCAGCATTGGCTGTCGCAATTGTTCTTGGAAAAAGAAAAGATGCTTCATTAATTCCACATAACTTGGGATATGCTGTTTTAGGTGCAGCTCTACTCTGGTTTGGATGGATGGGTTTCAATGGAGGATCAGGTCTTGCAGCAGATGGACTTGCGGCAAATGCAATCATAGTATCAAACGTTGCAGCAGCTACAGCATTAATCGTGTGGACAGTATTAGACACATATGTTGTTGGAAAACCAACAGTATTGGGTGCGATATCTGGTGCAGTAGCAGGGTTAGTTGCTATTACTCCTGCGGCAGGATTTGTCGATGTTCCTGGAGCATTGGTAATTGGTGCTGTAGCTCCATTCGTGTCATACTTTGCAATTTATTATTTAAAAGCAAAACTTGGCTACGATGATGCTTTAGATGTATGGGGTATTCACGGCATGTCTGGTGTATGGGGGGCAATTGCAACAGGAATCTTTGCAGTGCCGGCTGTAGGTGGAGTTGCAGGATTAGTTGCAGGAAACCCAAACCAAGTTGTTATTCAAATAATTAGTGTAGTGGCCACTCTTGCTTACTCATTTATATTAAGCTTCATATTTGCTAAGGTATTAGATAAGGCAATGGGTGGTATAAGAGTTGAAGAATATGAGGAAATTGGCGGACTTGACGCAAATCTTCATGAGGAATCAGCATATAATTTTAACTAGGTGTAATAATGAAAAGTATTGTTGCAATTATTAGGCAGGAAAAATACACAGATGTCAAAAAGGCCCTTCTTGCAGTTGGATGCGAAGGGATGAATGTATCTGAGGTAAAAGGAAGAGGAAGTCAAAGAGGCATTAAGGAATCCTATAGGGGATCCAGCTATTGCATTGATTTGATTCCAAAAACACGTATTGAAATCGTTGTAAAAGATGAAGGTGTAGACCTTATTGTCGAAGCAATTAAAAAAGCTGCACACACAGGAAACATAGGTGATGGAAAAATCTTCATCTATCCAATGGACAACGTAATTAGAATAAGAACTGGTGAAGAGGGGGACAGTGCAGTGTAAACTGATCTCCTACGTATGGCATATGAGAAAATAATGTTTATACATTATTTCTCTTTTTTTGAAAGCAAAATTGGGAAATATTATTCACAATATTTCCCACTCCTTTTTTTTTAACATTATTCTTCAGGGGGTTTTCGCACAATTCCTAAAATCAGAAGAATTCAATAATCGATAACAACGCCGTTGATATCTGAAATGTCAACCCATGTAGTCACGCCTTTAACTTCGTATAGGACTCCATTGATATATTCATAGTCGACATTTTTATTGTCACTTTGCAGATATATTTCATCACCTTGGATGTCACCTACTCTTTTAATGATTCCACCATATTCATCAGATTCCGCAACTACAATATCCCCGACATGGATGTCCTTTGTTTTATTCAAAAGTACTTTTTGTCCGTCTTGTAGTGTTGGAAGCATGGATGTTCCATCCACGTGAACAATAACTGGAATCTGGTCTTTTCCAATGGTTGAATCAATATTAATTTCAGGATTCAATCCGTAATCGTTACAAATGTCCTTAATTCCACTTTTTAATGTGGTGATGTTGGATGTCGTATCGTTCATCACCTCAAGGGTGTAGTCACAGATTTCATTATTCATGCTTTTCGTGTCAACATTAAAATTTAAGGTATATGTGGTGACACTGACGTTTTCACCACCGATATAGATGTCTACAGAATCGTTATATAAAAAATTAATAGCAAAAATAGATATCAAAACAAGTATAATTATAGCTAAAACAGCTTTTTTAGCCATTCAAATCACTCATCCATGATATTTAAATCCATATTTAACAGTGCTTTCATAGTTTCAATATCAATCTGACCCGGTGCGGTAGCGTCTCTTCCTGCAGCAAAAGTGATTGGAGAGTCGAATTTAGATGCCATAACTCGAGTATAACTTCCCAAATCACCCATTGAAATAGCAATGGTATTTTCGCAATGGGAAAGAACTGCAAGAACTGTTAATGTGTCTTCCAGGTTTTGAGGCATAAAAGCAACTTTGGCAACATCTCCAAGCTCTTGCTCTTTTTCAACTATATACATGATTTCATTCAAATCGGGAGTTTTTTCAAAATCATGATATGAAACAATTGTTTTCACACCGGTGTCATGGATTCGTTGAATATATTCATCGTTACTTTGAAGCTCAATATCAACATAATCAACCAAATCAGCACATTCATATAATATGTTAACCCTATCTTCTTCACAGCCCTTAAAGGACCCTCCTTCCGTGCCGATTCTATTGGTGGCTATCATTGGAAAATTAATCTCATTGATTGTATCTCTAATCTCTGAAATGTCGGGGTTTTTTAAAGCATCTATTCTAAACTCTAAAATGTCGGCCCCCTTATCGATACAGTCATGAGCCACTTCAATTACATCTTTACAATTTTTTTGAAAAATGGGAATTGCAATTTTTGTTTGTGAATACATTAATTATTATATTATATAATAGTATTAATTAAACATTTCTTCAGATACTCCTAATATTTATATAAATTAAAAGACAAAACATATATCAATAAAATATTTATATTTTATTTTTTCAATCAATCAATTATAAAAGGTGTTAATTTGAAAATTACAGCTATAGGTGCAGATATATCAAAAAATGATGTGTCTTGCAGTACTAAGCTAGTAGAAACTATTGAAAATAACCTTTATACAGTAAAAGAATTAGGTGCAAGAGATGTTGCATTGACAAATGTGACAGGTGATGATGTTGTTATCAGTGCATTTGTGGAAGACGATCTGCTTGAACCTATTAATGAAGGTATTGTTAATATTCTAAAAATGAGTGCAGAAAATCTTGGTGATTTGTCAGGAATCTCACAAAATCCGGATGATGCCGGTGAAGGGGTTTCATATGCTGAAGCCAACATCAGGCCGGACAGATATCCTGACGCTATTGTTTTAGGATTTGATACTTATGGGGGAGAACCCTTTGTTGGGGATGTTGCAAACTCTGCAATTGAAGCAGCTAAAGGCATGAAAAATTGCACTGACGTTTCAGACTACATCGAACCTAAAACAAAAGAGATACCTGGTGTCGGATATGTTTCACCAGATACTGATGATCCTGTTGTGGTTGCAACGATTGAAAATATAGAATCTGTTGGTGTTATTGCAGGAGCCATGATTGGAGCGGCACTCGGAAATAAAAATACTTATTTGGTTAAAAGAGGAACAACTTGTAATGTATTGCCGGGCAGTGTAATATTTTCAGCCACTGCTTATATGAATGGAAATGTAATAGACCTAGCTGTTCCATTTGAAAACAAAACTAGAATTTTAAGATAGGAGTTATTATATGATTTTATTAAATGAAGATACAAAATGTTTGGTTCAAGGGATAACCGGTAAACAAGGTTCATTCCACACAGAACAAATGTTAAAATACAATACTAAGATTACTGCAGGAATCACTCCTGGAAAAGGTGGTCAAGACTTTTTGGGTGTGCCTATTTTCAATTCAATTGAAGAGGCAGTGGAAGAAGCTGAAATCAACTCTTCCATTATTTTTGTACCTGCAAGATTTGCAAAAGATGCTGCATTTGAAGCAATTAGACATCTGGACTTGGTTGTTATTATTTCAGAGCATATTCCCGTCCATGATAGTATGAAGATAATGGCATATGCAAAACAGATGGGAACAACAATTATAGGTCCAAATACTCCTGGAATCATTTCACCAGGTGTCGGTAAATTGGGAATTATGCCTACACATATTTTCTCAGAAGGAAACGTTGGAGTAATCTCAAGAAGCGGTACTTTAACATATGAGATAGCTAGTGAACTTACAAATGCAGGAATAGGTCAAAGTACTGCAGTTGGTATCGGCGGAGACCCTGTTACTGGAGATAACTATGTTGATATTCTAAAAAGATTTGATAAAGATAAAGACACTGATGCAGTTGTTTTAATCGGAGAAATCGGAGGAACAGCTGAAGAAAGAGCTGGAAAATACATTGCAGAGGAAATGTCCAAACCGGTTGTATCATATATTGCAGGAAGAACCGCACCTCCAGGTAAAAGAATGGGACATGCCGGAGCAATTATCCAAGGAAATTCTGGTACTGTTGCAAGTAAAACCAAAGCTTTGAATGAAGCTGGTGTAGATGTGGCTAAAAAACCATCAGAAATCGTAGAGTTACTTAAAAAGGTAATGTAGATGTCAAATCAGGAAATTATTGATAAGCTATTAAATGGTGAAATGAAACTTTATCAGGTTGATAATGAAGTTTCTGCCAAAGATGCAACAGATATTAGACGAGAATTCTTAGAACAGAAATATGACATTGAACTGTCAAATATCTCAAATTATACTTTAGACATGGAACGGGCATCTGCTCGTAATATTGAAAATTCAATTGGAGTACTGCAGCTTCCAATGGGTATTGCAGGTCCATTAAAAATCAATGGGGAATACTGCCAAAGGGAAGTCTTTGTTCCATTGGCCACTTCTGAAGGAGCCCTTGTTGCATCAATTAACAGAGGAGCATCAACTATTACTGCTTCAGGCGGTGTGAATGCAAGGGTTATATCAGATATAATGACAAGAGCACCTGCAATTAAATGTGAAAATGCTGTTGAAGCTTTAAAAATCAAACAATGGTTTGTCGATAATTTTGATGAATTAAAAGATATTGCTGAAAGCACTACTTCACATGGTAAACTAATTAAAATTGATCCTATCTTGATTGTTGGAAGTTATGTCTATCCGAGATTCGTATTCTCAACTGGTGACAGCATGGGAATGAATATGGTGACAATAGCTTCTGAGAAAATTCTAGAAAAGCTTGCAGAGGCTACCACTGCAACCCATCTTGCCTTAAGCGGCAATGTCTGTGTTGATAAGAAACCTGCAGCTATAAACATTGTTGAAGGAAGGGGAAAAACTGTTGTTGCGGATATATTAATACCGAAGGAAATAGTTGAAAAGAAATTAAAGACAACTACGCAAACCATTGTTGAAGCAAACATTGCAAAAAATCTAATAGGCTCTGCTGCTAGTGGCAGTATGGCATATAATGCCCATTATGCGAACATGGTTGCAGCAATATTTTTAGCAACAGGTCAGGACGCAGCTCATGTAGTTGAAGGTTCTCTAGGTATCACAACAGCAGAAAACAGAAATGGCGATTTATATTTCTCAGTAAATTTACCCGATTTGCCTGTAGCTACCGTTGGTGGTGGAACCAGTCTGGAAGTAGCTCATGAAGGTCTTGAAATATTGGGCGTGGCAGGTTCAGGTCATGCAAAAGAATTTGCGGAAATTGTTGCAAGTACTGTTTTAGCAGGTGAATTATCTCTTGTTGGAGCTATTGCGGCAGGACATCTTGCAAGAGCTCATCAACAGCATGGAAGAGGTTAATATAATGGACGATTTTCTTGATGAATTCTATCCTGAGTTAACTCTTGAAACCGATGACATTATAATGACTATTGCTGTTAAAAAAGATTACTCTAAAATCGAAGATTTGGATGAACGAAAAGAGGAGTTTATCAAAGATTTAAAGGAATTCATTAAAGAGTTCGAGGAAACTCCAGAATCTGATGATTTCATGAGATATTATGATGATTTGCATTAGTCATGTTTAAATTTCTGTATTTACTTAAAATTATTTAATTTTTTTAGATTTAATTTAATGAATAATTGTTTCATATTATCTAAATATCAAATTGAGTTAGACTGTGATATGTGTATAAGAAATTTAACTTTCAGAGATAATTAACGTTAATTACTAAGACTTCTGTAAAACATAATAGGCCATATATAAAATTTGATTTTTGATGTCGAAAAAACTAAATATAAATATTTCAATTTTACAACTTTATTCTATATTTTGGCAGGATTAGAAAACATTACGTTAATGAAGATATTGTAGATGGACATAACTGAATTATAATTGATGGAAATCCAAAGAAGAGTGTTGATTTAAATGGTGATTGTGTGTTAGCAAAAAAGATGTTAAGAGACATCCGAAAGCATAAAATACAATTTATATCAATATTTTTAATGGCTTTTTTGGGAGTTTTTATTTTTACGGGTGTGGGCGGAGAATCTCTTGGACTTGAAGCTAATGTTAACCAATTTTATGAAGATACAAATTTAGCTGATGGTTGGATTTATTCACCATACTTAAATGATTTATTTTTGGAGCAGGTGTATCTTTTAGGTGCAACTACTCAAATGGAAAGGCATGTTGTAATTGATTCGGAAGCAGACTTTGAAAACAAACCTGACATTACGCTACACTTTGTTGAAAATAACACAATATCTAAATTCTACCTCATGGAAGGTGAACCATTGAACATTAATGATTCAAATGGGGTATGGTTAGATAAAGATTTTGCTAATGCTAAAGGATTAAAAGTAGGGGACAATATCACATTCACATTTGATGATTATGAAATCAAAAAGGAGATAAAAGGGCTTGGTTACTCACCGGAATATGTATATCATGCAACAACATATTCAGTGCTTCCGGATTTTAATAGAACTGGTTTCGCATATTTGTCCCATAAAGCGTTTCCGAGCGATAATGTACCTTATAATGTTTTGAATGTTAAATTTAATGGGAAACCTGAAACTTTCAATAAATTATTGGATTACCGTTTAGATGGGTATTATGTTTCATTTCTTGAAAAGTCTGAGCATTCAAGTGTGAAGTTTTTTTCAGATCAAATTTCTCTACAGAAAATGATTGCGGACATTTTTCCATTTGTATTCATTTTAGTTTCAATGCTGATACTATTAACAACCATGAAAAGGATTATTGCCCATCAAAGAACTCAAATTGGTACGCTAAAAGCTATGGGATTTAAAAATAGGTCTATTCTCTGGCATTATTTGTCATACGGTTTCTGGCTAGTTTTGATTGGTTCAGTCTTGGGTTTGATTTTAGGGCCAATGATTCTGCCCAAGTTAATTTATCCAGTTATGACTGATATTATTGCATTTCCTTACTGGAAGTCGATTGAAAGTATGGATTTTGCTTATATTGTTGTTTTAATGGGTTTATTGTCTCTTGGAGTTTCATATTATTCAGCTAAAAGTATTTTAAATGAAAATCCATCTGATTCCATCAAGCCAAAAGCACCGAAATATTCTTCAACAAGATTCATAGAAAGATTTAAGTTTTGGCATAAATTGTCATTTAACATACGTTGGAATTATCGTGATGCGAAAATGAATAAATTCAGAGCATTAATGACAATAATTGGGGTGATGGGTTGCACTGCACTGTTAGTATGCGCTTTTGGACTTGATGATTCCATGAATGAATTAAGTGAATGGGAATTTGCCAAAATAAATCATTTTGATGAAAAATTAGTTATTGCTAATGGAGCCAGTCAATCTGAAATTGATCATGTTGCACAGGACGTTAATGGCGATGCCATTATGGAAAGTGTTATTGAACTAGAGTCGTCGACAGCTAAAAAGTCGGGGGCACTTTTAGTTTTGGATGGAACTGATTTGATAACTCCAACTGATTATAATCGAAATAAAATTGAAATTAAAGATAATGAAGTTTCAATATCTCAAAAAATGGCTGATTTATTAGGTATTGATGTAGGAGATACAGTAAGATGGCATGCTATGGATTCCAATAAATGGATTGAAACAAAAATAGATAAGATTCATGCAGATCCGAATTCTCAAGGATTAATAATGTCAAAAAACAAATCTGAAGAGTTAAATTTGACTTACACGCCTACAAGCATCCTAACAGCAGAGCACGTTGACAAAAATTACTCGATTGTTAAAGGACATACTTCTCTGGAAGAAATGGCTGATAGATGGAATGAAATTACATTAGCTGCATGGATGCTGATATATGTTTTAATCATATTCGCATCTCTTTTAGCCATAATTACACTTTATAATTTGGGATTGATGTCATTTACAGAAATCGAAAGAGAAATTTCAACATTGAAAATTTTGGGATTCAAAACAAGAGTTTTGCGAAAGTTGTTGTTAACTCAAAACCTATTGTTTACGACAATCGGATTTGTATTGGGTCTTCCCTTAGGAGACATCATCTTAAAAAGAATGTGGGCGTCATCAGGTGATTCATTTTATGTGATTCCTTCGGTATCCATTACAAACATTTTACTTATGGGAATTTTAACTTTTTCATTGTCGATATTTGTAAACTTAATGTTTTCAAGAAAAATTAAAAAGTTAGATATGGCAGAATCCACGAGAAATGGTGAATAACCTAAAATTATGTCCATTTGAATATTATCATATTCATAATGAGTATATGAATTGAAGAAGAATAGTGGGACGTGTTTTTTGGAAAAAATTATGATAAATATTTATCTAAATGATGCAAGAATGTCATGGACTCTTCAAGGTCGTGGATGAATTGCATTAAATGGAATTGGTGTTACTTTTCAATTTCACTCTCTTTAAATTTAAATAGTATTTTAATTAAATTATAATATAACAATCATAAATGTTGTTAAACCGGGGTTC
>NZ_JAUNXX010000035.1 GCF_030539555.1 Methanobrevibacter sp.
TTGAAAACATTTTTACCGATAGTGAACTCAACAGTAGGCACACAAATAGTAATTTAATAGTATTTGAAACGAATATTTTTCGGAGTTAACATTCAAAACATGACGGATGTTAATGTTAGTTATATTAATCCTAAAACTTTCAGAGTGATTATATTTAATAAAATCATTAAAAATGGAAGGATTAAATAAAACAACTCCCAAATCAATTCATTAGATCTATTG
This sequence comes from Methanobrevibacter sp., assembly GCF_030539555.1. Classification (GTDB taxonomy): domain Archaea; phylum Methanobacteriota; class Methanobacteria; order Methanobacteriales; family Methanobacteriaceae; genus Methanocatella. The sequence continues at coordinate 223 of NZ_JAUNXX010000035.1, forward strand.
CTTTGAAATATATATTTAAAATCATTAAAATATAAATTAGTATCTTCTTTAATGATTATTCCGAAGATTAAACAATAAATGAATATATCAAATACCATAAAAATAAAATTATCAAATATAAATGATAAAATTAATGAAATAATATAAATTAAAATGTAAATTAAAATCATCATTAACATTAAATTAAATCTTTTTTTTGAAATAGACATTTTTTCTCCATAATTATACTAATTGAATTATTTTTAAATGAAATTCAGTTCAACAATTATATTATGTTTAGCTTAATAATAATTGTTAGTATATCTTAAATTAATATTTATAATCCTATCAATTTAAGTGAAAAATAAGTCACAGACTAATTTAGGAGCAAGTAATTAACTAAAATAAATAAAAAAAAGAAGAATTGGAAATTTAAATTGAATTAAAACAATCAATATCCATTATACTGTCCACATCCAACTTAATAAACTTCGGACTTTCTCCTTGCTGAAAATAAATATAATAAAGGTTGTCTTAATATAAGACAACCTAAACCACATTACTATATTACTCACTTTTAATCATGGTTAAAATCATTTTATATGAGCTGTTTACAGCTTGAAGAGCATGTGGTTCATTAGCCGGCATGATAATTATTTCACCAGCTTTGACAGTGTGTTTTTTGCCTGAAATTGTAATTTCGGCTTCACCATCAATTATCTGAACCATTGCATCGAAAGGAGCTGAGTGTTCAGACAATCCTTGACCTTGATCAAAGGCAAAGAATGTCACGGTTCCTAACTCTTTTTTGATTACTTCACGACTGACAACAGTGCCCTGTTGATAATCGACTAAAAATTGGATATTTAAAGCTTTTGCCTTAATATCCTCACTCATAACCTATTCCCCCATGATTTTTTTGATATCAACTAATGCATTACCAGATGTTGGAGTTAAGTTGTAATTTTCAACCAAGACATTCAATATGTCTTCGTTACACCATGCAGGAAGTACAGGACCAATCCACATGTCAGTTTTGCCTAAGTAAAGTAAAGCCCAAAGTACTGCAGCTGCTTTTTGTTCCATCCAACTGAGTACAATAGTTAACGGCAATTCGTTTAATTCCATATCAAACAGTTCACATAATGCTACTGCAACATCCACTGCAACAATAGTGTCGTTACATTGACCTACATCCAATAATCTTGGGATTCCTTCAATATCACCTAAGTCAAGGTCATTGAATTTGTATTTACCGCATGCCAATGTTAATATTACAGTGTCTTCAGGTAAGTTTTGTACGAATTCTCTGTAGTAGTTGTTGTGTTTTGCTGCTTTGTCGCATCCTCCAACAACGAAGAATCTTCTGATTTTACCATTTAAAACCAATTCTTTGATTTTTTCTGCATGTTCAACAATAGCTCCTGCACTCCAACCAGTAGTTATGGTAGTTAATTCTTCAGCTTCAAGTGATCCGAGAGATTTAGCACATTCAATTACTTCGGAGAAGTCATAATCTTCTACAGTTTTAACTCCTTCAAGTTTTGCTACATCCATTGTGAACATTCTTTCTTTGTATGCATCCAAAGCAGGAAGTACGCAATTACTGGTTCCGACAATAGCTGCATTGTATTTTTTAAATACTGTTCTTTGATCATGCCATGCCCCACCAAGTTGTCCTGCTAAATTTTCATATTTGTTTAATCCAGGATATCCGTGAGCAGGCAACATCTCTGAGTGAGTGTAAACCTTGATATCGGTTCCTTCAACCTGTTTTAGCAATTCTTCAAGTGCTTTTAAGTCATGACCTGTTACGATAATTGCCGGACCTTCCTGTGCACCCACTTTTACTTCAACAGGTTGCGGTTCACCATATGCTTCGATGTGTGCATCCTTGAGCAGTCTCATTACATCCACACTCACTTTACCAGCTTCCAATGCCAATGCAACTAAATCATTGACATCAAAGTTGACATTGGTTAATGTGGTGTATAAACCTTTGGTTAAAAATGCATCAATTTCAGGATTGGATTTACCTAAAACATTTGCATTGTAGTTGTATGCACTAATTCCTTTCATAGTAAAGATTAAATTATCTTGTAATCTTGCTACAGTTGGTTTTTTACCACAAACTCCACTCACAGTACAACCTGTACCCTTAGCGGTTTGGGAACATTGATAACAAAACATATCTAAGCCTTCTGACATAATAAAAACCTCTTTTTTTTGTTGAAAATATTTAAATCACAAAACATATATAAATATTTTGTCACTTCTTAAGGGTTAAAAGTAGTAATGATTTAAATAATATGAAACAGATAGTAAAATCATGGATGAAAATATAACTGTACTAAAAGGAATTGGACTAACAATGTATGAAGCTCAAGCATATGTAACACTCACTTCACTAATCGAGTCAACCGCATTTGAAGTGGCTGAAAAATCAAACATTCCCCGAAGCAAAATATATGATGTGCTCAAGAGCCTTGATAAAAAAAATTTCATTGACATCGAAGACGGAAGGCCCCTGATATATATTGTAAAATCTCCCGTTGAGGTTTTAACTCGCAAAAAGGAAGAAATTGACGGACAGATTGATGATACAATAACAAGACTTACAAACGTTTATGAAAACGGAATGAACCAGGTTCAAGCACCAATATGGAGAATATATGGCGTTGAAAAAATCATTAATCAGGAAGTTGAAATCATCAAGAGAGCTAAAAAGACAGTCAACATGAGAATAGGATTTTTATTTGAAGGCGAAGGTAAATCTCTTGTCAAAGCCTTTAAAAATAGACCAAATCTGGAAGTCAATATTCTGGCCTCACCAACTTGCCACATTAACAATGAGGAATTCCGAATTATAGATTTTTTCAAAGAGAATAACATAAACATTCAAAAAGCAAACATTCCATTTGTTAAAGTGATGATTAGCGATTCAAAAGAGATGCTTCATACGTATACCAAGTTTTCAGAAGATAAAAGAAACGTCATACCCGAAACAGCAATCGGAATATGGAACAAATATGAAGAAATAGCTAAAAACTATGATGACCGTTTTATGAATCAGCTGAAGAATATAAAGAAAAAAGAGAAAGTTACATGAATTTCTCTTCAAAATCTATTAAAACATTCAGCAAATCATAATTCAGGCGATGAATAGCCTTGTAGTGAATTTCACGAGGCACATCCCAATAAGCTGATGCAATACTTCCGGCAATTGCGGCCTGAGTATCAGCATCACCACCAAGAGATACTGCATTTCTGATTGCATCTTCAAAGTCCTTTGCTTCTAAAAATGAAATTATTGATTCAGGAACACTTCCGGCACAGGAGACATCAAATGAATAATATGGTCTGATTTCATCTAATTTTCTATCCAAATCATATTCATATCTAACTTCAATATGATTTTTGATTTCATCTTTATTTGCACCAATTCTGGCAAGATATATTGCATCACAAGTTGCAAGTGCTCCTTTAATCCCTTCAGGATGATCATGACTAATTATGGCTGATTTGTATGTCAAATCCTGAGCTTCCTTCAGAGAATTTGCAACCCATGCGCATGGTGAAACACGCATTGCAGAACCATTTGCCCAACTGTCGTAGGGTTTTGGATTTTCTTGCCTTAACCATCCTCCAAAGCTTCCACCATAGCCTGCATTAGGATATTTATTTCCCCAATACTGCATTTCATCAATTAAAGTTTTTTGAGATGACCTGTCCTTAATTAACCAATTTGCAACCGCCAAAGTCATGATTGTATCATCAGTGAATGTCGATTTCTTTTGAAATAATTTAAAATCCTTAGTTTTTATTGAATTGAACTCTCTGGTTGATCCAATAATATCTCCGCAAATAGCTCCAATAATTCCTTTCATAATATTATGTTAAAGAAAAATAGTTAATAAAATTATTCAAAATACTAAAAGATATGGTTAACCCACATCAATACCTGAAGAATATCATTGTGAAATTGGATACCTAGTAGCACATCCATTTCGATTCAAATCTCATTTCAATTATCCCTCTCTTAAACACATATATTATCTAATCATTGATTTAACTCTGAAAAATTGCTTTCACAATGTAAAATTGCTTTAAAATTAAAGAAAAAAGATAAATATCATTATAAACATAATTAATTTCGATAATTGCTAGCATTATCGCTAAATACTGAAATTCCTACACATTCATTGAAAATTGAATCATATCCTTAAATAAATTCATCGTGTTACTTTACAGTAGGAATTTCAAAAAATACTTCATATAAACTAACATAGAAATTATGGTTCCGGGAAAATCCCGGAATCATAAAAAAAAGTTACATTAAACTTGGCCAATTGACTTTCATTTTCCAAAAGACCAATGTATCTATCGTAGAAATGGAATGAATCCAAGGTTTCTGTTGGATTATCTGATTCCAATATTTTCAATGCATTTTCTGTTTCAAGCCGTGCCCCCACATAAACATAAAATTTTCTGATTAAGTTTAATGCCTTGTTCATTTTCTCATCATCGAGAATGTGTTTTGCTGAGTCGAAATCTATTGTCTTGTCATGAGCGATAATTTCAACATCATCCAATATCTCAATGATTTCATCCATATTCACACTATCTAAGGAAGAATCCCCATATTTATCCAAATTACCATAATTGGATAGTTTATCTGCAATTTCTTCAAGCTTTCCCCAATATTTATAACAACTCATATGAATAAACCTCCCATTGAATTATATCTCAATATGTGTTATATCAATATAAAATTAATTAAAGTAATACGTATTTGATAAATTTTGAAAAAAAGTAATACTCAAAGAAAATTAAAAAAAAAAGAATAAAAAAAAAGAGTAAAAGATGAGAGAATTTAAGCACTTCTCTCAAGTACAAAATCTGCAATGTTTGCAAGTACTTGTTTAGATGAAGAATCAGGCAATATTTCGAGTACTTGTTTAGCTTCCTCAACGGATTCTAATGCCAAATTACGAGCATATTCAATGGCACCACAATTTGTTAGAATTTCAATCGCTTCAGATATATCATCTTCAGAATTATTTTCATCTTTTAAGATTTCGAGTAACCTATCATCTTCAACACTATCAAGACCTTTAATTGCAATGATGGTCATCTTACCTTTTTCAATATCTGATCCTATTGGCTTACCCAATGTTTCCTCATCGGATGCCAAATCAAGGTAATCATCCTGAATCTGGAAAGCAAGACCAATCAATCTTCCGTATTCATACATCGCATCAATAACTTCCTGTGTTGCACCACCCATAATAGCCCCAGCTTTTGTAGCTGCAGCAATTAAAGCACCTGTTTTTTTGAAAATCATTTCCATATATTCATCTTCTGTTACATCAAATCTGTCTTCAAATCCCATATCTGAGGCCTGACCTTCACAGATTTTTACACATGCATCAGCAACGGTAGCCAATGACTGGTTGTTCTGTTCAGAAGTTGTTCCTTCAGTTCCTATGATTATTTCAAATGCCTTTGAGAATAAGGTATCTCCTGCAAGAATAGCCACATCTTCTCCCCATACCTTATGAACAGACGGCATTCCTCTTCTCATATCATCGTCATCCATAATGTCATCATGGATTAAAGAAAATGTATGGATAAGTTCAATTGCAGCAGCTGATTTCAAAGCATTTTCACGATTTCCACCTACAGCTTCAGCAGTAATCAATGTTAAAGCCGGCCTAAGCATTTTTCCACCAGCTCTTGTTAGGTAAACTGAAGCCTCAGAAAGATTATCCGGAGTAATTGTGGATAATTCTTCTTCGATTGTTTTTGTAATGTCAGTTGAATAACTTCCAAGTACTTCTTTTACATCACTCATTTTAATTCCCTCTTTTAACTTTTAAAAACTTGTGCTTGAGCATTTCTTAAAATATGAATATCATAACCAATCCTATAACCTTCTTCTTCAGCAAGTTCAGCATAAGCAGAAAGCATGGATAAATCTCCGTGTGCCGGAATGATATGCTGTGGTTTTAGCATACGTAAGAATTCCCTGTGGTCTTCTCTTCCAGCGTGCCCGGAAACGTGAGCATTAGGATAAATTCTTGCACCTTTCAGTTTTAATCTCCTTTCCATAATATGCCTATTGGCGGCATTTGTCGGGTTTGGAATGATAGGTGCTGAAATGATAATATTATCTCCCTTTTTGATATTGAATGGAGTCCTTCCATTAGCAATCCTCGGAAGCAATGCATCGGGTTCACCTTGGTGACCTGTAGTTACAAGCAAATAATTCGCCCTGTCCTCATCAGCAGTCATTAATGCCCTGTTAACAGCTTTTGGAGAGCCATAGATGCTTGCATTTTTAGGCAGTTTTAAAATTCCCAATTTTTGAGCAATACCGCAGAATCTTTCCATGGATCTGCCTAAGAAAAATATTTCTCTGTGACTTTTCTTAGCTATGTCTGCAATAGCCTGGACACGCTCTACATGAGATGAAAATGTGGTGACAATCATACCATTTTTCTCAAGTAACGGTCCCCTCATAACATCTTCAAGAATATTGCGTGCAATTCTCTCGGAATGTGTTTTTACTTCCCCATAATTTTTAGCATTAGTGGTTTCAACAATTAAAGCAAGCACTCCTTTTCTGCCTAATTCCTTTAACCTTTTGTAATCAGGCGGTGGAGATACTTTTTGATGATTGTCAAATTTGAAATCCAATGCATAAACGATAACTCCTTCAGGAGTGTGTAAAACTGGAAATACAGCTTGAGGGATACTGTGAGTTGACTGAACAAACTCCAATGTAATATCCTTAGAAAGTTTCATTTTACTTCCAGGATTTAATGGTTTGATTGGGTTGGTTACTTTAAATTTACGTTCACCTTTAATCTGTTTTTCAATTAATGCAGCAGTATATGGAGTTCCTATTAATGGAGCATCATATCTGTGAGCCAATTTGGCTACTGCACCAATATGGTCCAGGTGCCCGTGGGAAAAGATTATTCCTTTAACCTTACCGTCAACATCCTTCATCAATGTATCATCAGGAATAACTCCCCTTTCAATTAAGTCTAAACTATGCATTCTATCGATATCTGTATCCTCGTGCATACTGATTCTGTCAAGATGTATTCCCATATCAAAGATAATTACATCTTCGCCTATCCTGACAGCAGTCATGTTTTTACCGACTTCCTGATATCCCCCAATAGCGATAACTTCTACGCTCATGTTTCATCTCCTTGAATAATTTTTTGTGTTAATACCTCTTTCAGTAAGCCATTCTCGTGTTTTTCCTCGAATAACTATGTTAGCTTGTTTTAATTCTTCAATGTTATTAGCTCCGACTAAAAACATTGCAATTCTTAAAGAATCATTGAATCTATCAATAAATTTATTTAATTGTTCTTGAGAAGCGGAATTCTTTAAAAATGGCAAAGCCATACCTACAGCATCAGCTCCAAGAGCGATAGCTTTAGCCGCTTCAAGACCTGAACGAATTCCTCCTGATGAAATAACTGGAACATCAACAGCATCAGTCACTTCAGCAGTACTTACAGCAGTTGGAATTCCCCAATCCCAGAAAATTTCACCCAAATACCTATCTTCAGCACGGTAAGTTTCAACAGCAGCCCAACTTGTTCCGCCGGCACCTTCAATATCTATATACTTAACACCCGCATCAACCAGCATTTTTGCAGATTCTGATGATATTCCACAGCCTGTCTCTTTTGCAACAACAGGAATATCAACAGATTCTGTTATCTGACTGATCATATCAAGATAACCTCTTGCATCCAAATCACCTTCCGGCTGAATAGATTCCTGAAGAGGATTGAGATGAATAGCCAAAATATCAGCATCCAATATTTCAACTGCTTTTTCAGCCAAGTTCAATTGAGGTGCTCCAATATTGCCTACAAGCAAACAATTTGGAGCATTTTCCCGAACAACTGTATAAGTGTCTGCCAGTTCCGGATGTTCACATGCTGCTCTTTGAGATCCAACACCTAATGCAATACAATTATTTTCGGCTGCAATAGCTAACTGCTTATTAATTTCTTTTGCTGCAGGGTGCCCTCCAGTAATAGCTGTAATAAATAAAGGTGAGTCTAATTTTTTACCGAACACTGATGTTGATAAATCAATTTCTTGTTTATCAATTTCGGGCAAGACATTATGGATTAATTCTATATCTTCAAATCCGGTTGTCTTATTTTTAAACTCAACATCATAATTTTCACAAATTAATAAATGCTCTAATTTTCTATCTGAAATCATGCATTAATTTCCCCTTGAAATTATAGTTCCTTTTACGTTTTCATTTTCTAAAACTTTGAAAATATTATCTTCAACTTCAGCATTTATTATTTTAGATTCGATTCCTAAATCTGCTAAATATAAAAGTTCCTTAATTTTTCCGACCATTCCACCGGTTACATCAACATTTGTTGTTCCTTCCAGAGTCTCCAAATCATCCAGTGATGAGAATTTTTCAAAAAATATCGCATCATCATGAATTTTAGGATTTTTATTGTAAACTCCATCGACGTCAGTTCCTAAAACAACCATGTCAGGATTTAGGTTTTTAGCCAAATACTGAATAAGCTGGTCTCCTGAGATAACGCAAATCTCAAGTTCATCATCCAGTACAACATCACCATAGATAACGGGAATGAAACCTTTGTTCAAATACCTTTTAAAGCTATCAAGATTGCCGTTAGTAATTCTTTTATTAGTGGCTGTCATAAAACTAGAAGCCGGAATAGCTACTACAGGCAAACATTCTTCTATTAAAGCTTCACAAATATACATGTTCAATTTTTTAACAGCATTTTGAGTCTCGCAAAAGCCAATTCTTTTTTGAGGATATTCCGATTCATCAAATGCTTCGCCGATTTTATATTTTTTAGCAGGCGGATGGCCAAAAGATCCTGCACCATGAACAATGATTAGTTCTTTAGATGAATTATCTAAAGAAGCCCTGATTTCTGATGCAATTCTTTTAAGACTCTCTTTATCAACTTCACTTTGAGTTGAGTCTTTATTAGTCAGGATACTTCCACCAATCTTTAAAATAATCATGAAATCACTTATAAACCCTTGAAGAAACCCCTTTTCGAGTAAATCTAATTTTTAATATATTATCATCACGCGCTATGGCCTCAGCAACTTCATCAACTTTACCCGGACAAAGCGCTATAATACTGCCTCCGCCACCAGCACCGGTTGTTTTGGAACCGATAGCTCCCGCTTCTCTTGCATTATATACCATACGAGACAATTCTAAAGTATTAACACCCAAAACATCTAAAAATCCGTGGTTAATGTTCATTAACTCGCCTACTTTCTTAAAATCTCTTTTTAAAATAGCCTGTTTAGCATAATTGGTTAAATTTCCCATTGCAGTAATAACCGGATTAATGATTTTAGGATTTCTTGTCTTTAGATTTTTGACATCTTTAACCATCTTGCCGGTGTTTCCATGTTTAGTTGTATAACCTACAACAAAAGGGACATTAAAATTAACGTTGAAGTGTTCTACTTTTTTGTTTCTGGATAAATAGACAAGTCCACCATATGTTGAAACTAAAGTATCAAGAGGACTTGCAACTCCCTGAACTGCCTGCTCAACCATGTGAGCGTCATGTGCAAGTGATTTTTTATTAAAACGAACATTATGGTATCTATACAATGCCGCAAGAGTGGCAACAGTAACTGCAGCAGATGATCCGAGACCAGAGCCAATAGGAACTTTTGATGATAATGTAATCTCAATTGGAGAATGGTCATGAGCTCTGTAAAGAGCTTCCAAAATATATCTAATAATACCTGGTTTTCCTTTTGTTAAAATATATTTTTTATGTTTGGTTAACAGTTCAGCTTCAAAACCTATATCCGGAGCTTTAAATACAGACACCCCGGTATCAGACTCTTTAATTGTTACATAAGCTCTTTTATTAACTGCTCCTGCAATAGCAGGTTCACCATAAACTACAGAGTGTTCGCCAAATAAAATAGTTTTTGCTGGAGCAGAAGCTTTAGCTATCATAAATACACCTTATTTAAAAATGCCTGAAGCATAACCGACAACTGAACTAAAGTCGCCTGTAACATCACCACTGGTTCTATAACCTAATATTTCGCAATCTGTCTTTCCCAGTCTTTTAGAAAGGGAAATTGTTGTTATTACCGGACCATAGCCACACATTGTAATGTTATATTGAATTACTTCCTCAAAAAGTTTGAATTCATTCATTTCATTAATATCCTCTAAAACAAATCCATCAACTTTATTGGCCTTTTCTTGATTGTTAAAATGAGACAAATCCGTACTTGCTATAACACAATAGGATTTATCCAATTTAACTCCCGCTTCATAAATTGCCTGTGCTAAATCGGCTGAAGCAGAAAATGACTGTGAACCCATAGTTATCGGAACAATCTTAAAATCATTAGAAAAATATTGTAAAAAAGGTAGTTGAACTTCTATGCTATGTTCACGAATATGGGCTAAGAAATCGGAAGTTGCAATATCTGAAAAAGAAATTATTTCATCTGCAAACTCATTATCAACTTCCACATTTCCTAAAGGAGTAATCCATTCCCCTTCATTGAAAACAGAAATTTCACTACCCAATCCTGTGTGGTTAGGGCTTAAAATAATGAAAACTTCAGGAAAACCATTTTGAACTATATTGCAATAGCCTTTAGCAGCTATTGCACCAGAATATTGATAACCTGCATGAGGAACCATAACATGAATTGGATAAACTTTACCATCGAACGTATTGAGCTCAGGAATTTTAGAAACTCCCTCTTTATCCAAAAAGCATTCTTCAATTAGCTTTTTAAGTTCATTAGGCCTATCCGGATAAAATGATCCGGCAACAGCAGGTTTTCTTAACATTTAACTCACTTAAAATTTAAGTTCAAAGTCTGTTGGTTCAATATCCAAGTCACCGTCTTCAGGAATAGTTCCTCTTTCCCTTAAGATTTGTCTTGCAAGTAACCAGTAAACTAAAGCAATTGCTTTTCTACCTTTGTTGTTTACAGGTACGGCAATATCAACAAAACTGAGTAAGTTTTCAGTATCACATAATGCAACAACAGGAATACCGTTCTGTTTGGATTCCAATATTGCTTGAGCATCTGATCTTGGGTCGGTTACAACAATAATTTTTGGTTCAATGAATTTAGCATAATTCGGGTTTGTTAAAGTACCTGGGATGAATCTGCCAGGAATGGTTTTTGCACCTGTAATTTCACCGAATTTTTTAACAGGAGCTTGACCGTATTGTCTGGTAGCCACTACTAAAATATCTTCTGGGTCGTATTTTGCTAAAAGTTTTGCGATTTGTCTGATTCTTTCATCAGTTTTTTGAATATCCAATACATATAAACCATCAGATCTTACTCTGAATATGTATTTTTCCATGTCACTGGTTTTTTGTTGGGTTCCAATATGTAAACCAGCTGCTAAATAGTTGTCTAAATCAATTAAAAGTTCATCATTTACCATAATTTCACCTCATTATTTAATCATCATCTTCAATTTTTACACATTCTTGCGGACATACATCCATGCATACTTCACATAAACTACAATCTTCAGGGTCGACAATTTCAATTTTGTCGCCTTTAAGAACTAAAACTTCCATAGGACAAACATCAGCACATTCTGCACAGTCTGCTCCATCACATTTATCATAGTCAATAGTTACTTTAGCCATAAGAATTCTCCCCTAAACTTAAGTTAAAATGACCCCATCTTTGGATTTGGAAGTTCTTCTTCGATACGAATTAACTCATTTAATTTAGCTATTCTTTCACCACCAATGGCACCAGTTTTAATCATAGGGGATTCAAAACCAACCGCCAAATGAGCAATTGTTTCATCAGTGGTTTCACCAGACCTATGAGATACAACAGGAACAATACCATTTTCTTTTGCTAGTTTTACAGTAGCATAAGTTTCAGATAAAGAACCTATCTGGTTTGGTTTTATAATAATAGCATTAGCCGCTTTCATTTCAATACCTTTAGCCAGAATTTCTTTATTTGTTACAAATAAATCATCCCCACAAATAAGGCATTTATTTCCAACTTTTGCAGTTAATTGAGCAAAACCCTCGAAATCAGACTCATCAAATGGGTCTTCAACATAAAACATTTTATATGTTTCAATAATATCTTTTACGAAATCAATTTGATCTCCGGTATCTCTTTGGATACCATCTTGGGCATAAACATATTTTTGTTTATCAGCATCCCATAATTCGGAAGCTGCCATATCCAATGAAGGCCTTATTTCAATACCCAATTCATCGCCAACTTCTTCACATGCCTTAGCTTGAATTTCTAAAGCATCATCATTAGCAATATTCGGTACCCAACCACCTTCATCTCCTTTTCCACCAGTGAAGTTTGAATCTTTAGTTTGGATTAGCTCTTTTAATCTTTTGTGAACGGAAGCATTGGCAAAGATTGCATCACTAACATTAGTAGCTCCAATAGGAACAACCAAGAATTCTTGTATGTCTGGTGCATTAATGCCTGCATGTGCTCCACCGTTCATCATATTTCCCAATGGGAACGGCAATTCATTGACTAAATTTCCACCAATGTACTTGTATAATGGCATATTATAAGAGGAAGCGGCCGCTTTAGCTACAGCCATAGAAATAGCTACAGTGGTATTGCCACCTATAGCTGATAAATTGTCAGTTCCATCGATTTCCTTCAATACTTCATCAATGGTTGTGAGATCTTCAGCATCCATACCAATGAGTTCAGAAGCAATGAAATCTTCCATTTCACTTACAACTTTATCTACTCCACCTTCGGGAAATGACACTACTTCCCTGGAACCGGTACTTGCTCCACTTGGTGCAGCAGCCCTACCGGAACTATTCCAAGTAAGCACATCCACTTCAATAGTAGGATTTCCTCTGCTGTCCAAAATCTTACGAACTTGGACGTCTTCTATTATACTATTCAAAAAAAACACCTCAGTGCCCTTTAATTTATTACCATATAATCTATACTCTTTAAAAAATCAGTAAGTTTCTTTATAGAGTTATGTTGGTATTTTTTATTTTTTTTAAATAATTATAAGAATAAATAGATTGACTATTTATTCATCTCTAATAACATCTAATGGTAAAACTCCAGCTTTAAGTTCTTCATAAGCTATGTCAATCGGATCTAAAGAGTCTTTAATTTCCACCAAGGGTTTAGCTCCCATAGATATTTGGATTGCTCTAGCTCCAAGAATTCTAGCTCTTTCAAACCTTGTTAATTTTTTTTCAACATCCATGAATATTACTCCATTTTTAGGCATATATTTTACCAAGATTATATTTTTTAATTAAAAAATATCCCTATGAATTGAAAAATCTATTCCCATGTTTCAACATGAGAAATTAACATTCTTCTACAACAGTATCTAGTTAAACCTAAGTCATCTAAAACATCTTTTGAATTTTCACCTGCAGCAATTCTCTTATTGTATTCATCAAAGTAAGCTGATACAGGTTTTCCACAACTTAAGCATCTTATAGGAATCATTTTATCATCTTTTTTAATTTAAATAAAATATAAAATTACAGAATGATTTATCTGTAACTTTTTTGTTTACGTGCTCTTGCTCCAGGACCACCGTATTTTTTAGGTTCGGAACGTCTTGGGTCACCTACTAACATGGTTCTGTCATATTGAATATATTTTTCTTTTAAGTCCATGTCTTGAGACCATTGAACGAGTCCTTTAGCAATTACCATACGTGCAGCTTCAGCTTGACCCATTACTCCTCCACCAACAACGTGAATATTAATGTCCACTTCATTAGCTAAATCTCCTGCTAAGGTTAATGGTTCTTGTAATTTTAAGTTAGCAAGCTCTGGAGAATAAAGTTCTAAAGGAATTCTGTTAATTCTAACTTTACCGGTTCCTTCTTGAACAGTACCTCTTGCAATAGCTGTTTTACGTTTTCCACTTGTATGAATAACTTTAACCATAATCACACATCCGTTTATCTAAAAGGTAGCTCCTAAAAGTTTGGAGATTTCTCCTAATTCAATACCTTTTTTAATGTTTTTGTATTCTGCTTCAGGAACTGCAGTGAGTTCAGCATCTGCATATTCTGCAGGCACACCAACGAAAGCTTTTAAGCCTTTGTATGCGGTTTTACCTTTTGATTTTTTGAAAGGTAACATTCCTCTTACAGTTCTTCTAAATATATCATCTGGTCTTCTAGGATATTTAGGACCTAAGTCACGAGGGTTAGAAATACTTGCCCTGTCAACTCTTTGTTTGTATTTAGCATAAGCCCAATCCTTGTTTCCAGTCAACATAATTTTTTCAGCATTAATAATTATTACTTCTTCGCCTTCTAAAAGATTTTTACTAGTTACACTAGCTAATCTTCCTAAAACGCATCCTTCTCCATCAATAATCATAATAACACCCTATTTATTCAATGATCCTAATGTTTGATCCTTTAGGATTTGATTCGATTATCTCATCAATTGAGATGCATTCTCCACCAGCACTTTCAATTTTTTCTTGTGCTTTAGCTGAGAATTTTAATGCCACTACATCTACTTTTTCTGTTAAATTACCATTTGATAAAACTTTACCAGGCACTAAAATAGTTTCGCCTGCTTCAGCATGTCTTGCAATATCAGACAAATTTACTTCAGCAGTTCTTCTGTTAGACCTAGAAAGTCTACCAGCAACATCTTTCCAAATAGCTGCATCTTCACTTTTTGATTTTTTATTAAGTTTATTAATAAGTTCAATAAGGTTAGGATTAGTTTTGATAATTTTCTTAACCATTATTTACTTCCTCCTTCTTCACTAAATCTGATAAATTTATCTGCTTTTTCACCTAATTTGTCACAAGCTTTTAATAAAACTTCTTTAGGAGGCATAGATCCATCAGTTTCGATTCTAAATATGAAATCATTTTCACGATACCCTACATTGATATAACCATTAGCAGAAGCCCTTACACAGCTTTTACACATAGTACAATCTTCAATGTCTAAAATCTTAATATGTTTTGATCTTCTATCAGATTTTAAAACACCCCTCGGACATGCGAGTGCACAATCATAATCAACTTCTTTATCCTCATCAAATGTGATTTCAGGATATTGTTTATATGCGCATACTGTAGTAGGCATCCATTTAGCATGTTCTTTACCATATCCCACTTTAGCAACCGCTTCAATATCAATAATTTCGTCTTCTTTAAGTTTTACTAAAGGAATAGTATCGTATACTGGTTTAATTGTTTCATCTGAAGATATTAAATCCTTAGAATAAACTACTTTAGGTCCAACTTCATGTAATTTAAAAACAACACCTTTTTTGACATTATCTGCCCAGGTTTCGTTTTCCTCATCGAATTCCCAACCTTCATCCTCAGGTAAAGGTAATCCTTGAATTGCATCAATATTAGAAACCAAAGGAGTTAAACCAAGTCTATGAGCAAGTACCTCATTAAACATAGCAGAATCATTTCTTACAATGTTAACATCTTCAATAGCTATTTTAGGTACATTTACCATTGCACATCTTCTAATAGCATTAATGAACGGTACTTCCGCATCGCGAACAACGAATACAATTTCATCATCGCTTTGACTTCTAACTTCTATCTTCATATTAAACCCTTCCATCTAGACTCTTCTTCCTCTTTTACCACCAGGTCTTCCAGTACCATCGTGAGGAATAGGAGTGATATCTTCTATTTTACCTATTTTAATTCCAGCTCTTGCTAAAGCACGGATAGTTGCTTGTGCACCAGGTCCAGGACTTCTAGGTCCATTTCCACCAGGAGCTCTTACTTTAATATGTAATCCTACAAATCCTTTTTCTTTAG
>NZ_JAUNXX010000036.1 GCF_030539555.1 Methanobrevibacter sp.
ACAATATTCTCATCACTGGATGTGAAAGTAACATTACCTGCATCAGCAGGAGTCAAAGTAGCAACAATAATGGCCTCATCACCAACAGACAAGTCTAAAGAAACTGTATTGACACTAATGTCGGTAGGAATTTTACTTACACCAACAGTAATGGTTTTATTTTTAGCTGGAGCATAATCCTCACTGCCTTCAAAGCTTACAGTGATGACAGCAGAACCTTCGCCAACAGCTATAATATTACCCTCTTCTACTTTAGCAACAGATTCATTATTTGAAGTGAAAGTTAAATTACCTACAGAAGGAGTTAAGGTGGCACCTGAATTAATAGAATCTCCCACAAACAAATCAACAGTTTCATTAACTAGAGTTATTTCAGTTGGAGTTTTACTGATGGATATAGTAGCATTATTAACTGTTACATTATCCAATCCACTATAGGTTGCATTGACCTGATAATCACCATAAGCATCAAATGCATATACAGTCCACCAGGTTCCATTGCCGGCATAAGTTGCGTTAATCGGATCAGTGTTTTGGACGATAAATAGTAATTTACCAGGCATAACTTCACTGTAAATATTGGATTTTGCAGTGATGTTTACTGTCTTGTTGTTGGTTGTCTGAGAGGTAACATTCACACCGAATTTAGTGTTATTTGAAATTGTTTTTTCAGCTTCAGTGTAGTATGAATCTGTGTCATGGCGAACACCAATGAAATAATTCTCACCAGCACTAATATCTAAAACAATCATACCATTCTCATCTGTGAGATAAACACCACTTAAAACTAGTTCACCATTAACAACTACACCAACAGTGATGTTTTGACCGGCTGCCTTATTGGATCTTGAAGGTTTAATAGCGGAACTTCCAGTAGTTGTGATTCCGTTTGCACTCCAATAAGTAACATCGGTAAATGTAACTTCAGCATCATTTCTTGAATAGATTGCGTTTAAAAGGTTATCCTTACCTGTGAAAGTAATTGTAATATTGTTATCATTTTTGGTTACTTCCAAAGCTTCCGCATTTGCCCTATTGTTTAGGAAACGAGAATTGAAAACGGTTTTAGTGGCTGAAGTACTGTAGAAGTAAATGGCAGAACCAGTAGTCGCATTATTGCCAGTAAAATTACAATTTGTTACAGTACCAGCACCTTCAAAGTCAATAGCACCCCCATCACGGGAAGCAGTGTTATTAGTAAAATTACAATTTCTTACTTCATGAGTAGTACCTGAAGAACTGAAATAGATAGCACCACCATAGTATGTTGCATTGTTACCAATAAAATTACAATTTGTCACAGTACCAGAATAAATGTAGATAGCACCACCATAACTGTAATCTCCAGTTGCTTTGTTATCAACAAAATTACAATTTGACACAGTACCAGAATCCATATTGATAGCACCACCACCTTCAGAAGCGGTGTTATTAACAAAATTACAATTTGTCACTTCACCGTTGCTATCGAAGTAAACTGCACCACCATAGGTTGCAGTGTTACCAGTAAAATTACAATTTGTCACAGTACCAGAATAAATGTAGATAGCACCACCATAACTGTAATCTCCAGTTGCTTTGTTATCAACAAAATTACAATTTGACACAGTACCAGAATCCATATTGATAGCACCACCACCTTCAGAAGCGGTGTTATTAACAAAATTACAATTTGTTACGTTACCCACATCATAGAAGTAAACTGCACCACCATCCTCAGAAGCAGAGTTATTAGTAAAATTACAATTTGTTACAGTACCTTCACTATCTTTGAAGAAGTAAACCGCACCACCATTGGTTGCGTTGTTGTCAATGAAATTACAATTTGTTACGTTACCCACATCATAGAAGTAAACTGCACCACCATCCTCAGAAGCAGAGTTATTAGTAAAATTACAATTTGTTACAGTACCTTCACTATCTTTGAAGAAGTAAACCGCACCACCATTGGTTGCGTTGTTGTCAGTGAAATTACAATTTGTTACATTACCATTACCCCAGAAGCTAACTGCACCACTATCACCCTGTTTGGCATGGTTACCAGTAAAATTACAATTTGTTACATTACCATTACCTATGGCAACTGCACCATAATAAGCTGCTGCAGAGTTATTAACAAAATTACAATATTCAATATTACCCCCTTGAATCCAGATAACACCATACTTTGAAGCAGAGTTATTAACAAAATTACAATATTCAACACTACCTACATTAATTCTTATAACCCCAATATTATCTGCTTTGTTATTAACAAAATTACAATTTCTTAAAGTACCATTAGCATTAAAGTAAACTGTACCACACTCCTCAGTTGCTTGGTTAGCAGTAAAATTACAATTTGTCACTTCACTAGTACGAGAGAAGTAAACCCCACCACTATAACGGGCAGTGTTATTAGTAAAATTACAATTTGACACAGTACCAGAAGACATCCAGACGGCACCACCTCCATAGGTTGCAGTGTTGTCAGTAAAATTACAATTTGACACACTACCAGAACCCATGTTGATAGCACCACCATCAAAATTTGCAGTGTTGCCAGTAAAACTACAATTTGTCACAGTACCTGTGCCACTAAAGCTAATAGCACCACCAGAACTGTAATCTCCAGTTGCTTTGTTGTTAGTAAAATTACAATTTGTCACAGTACCAGTATTCACGAAGAAAATTGCACCACCAGAACTGTAATCTCCAGTTGCTTTGTTGTTAGTAAAATTACAATTTGTCACAGTACCAGTACTATCAAAGTAAATTGCTCCTCCATTAACATTATAATTAGCATTTTTAATGGTTAGGTTTTTAATTGTTACACCGGAAGCATTAACATGAAATGCCCTGATTGTTGATCCGTTCATGTCAATGACTGCACCGTTACCATCAATGACTTTATTGTCCTCACTGATAAGAATGGTTCCACCCCAATCGTAAGTATAGTTTTTATGGGTTAATGTAATGTTTCCAGAATGTCTAATTTCTTCAGCCAAATCAAAATATGTAGCTGAATCCGCACCCAATACCTCAGTATCAGTTTGCGCAATAGCCTCCTCATAATCAGTTGAAGCCAATGCCTCGTTTTCTTCACTTGTTTGTAGATTATCTTCAATATCATTATCAGTGGATAACCCAATAGTATTTGTATCCTCACTTGCTAAAGTATCATCTATTTCACTTGCACTAACACAAGTTATACTTAATAGAAAAACAGCAAGCACCAGCATGAACATTATTTTCTTGTATTTCATTTTCTCCCCGAACTCCTGAAAATTCTATGCTAAAAAATGTTTTATATCATTCAAACAATCATAAAAATACATATCCTTTGTTTAAAACTTCTAAAACATGACTAAAAGTCTATCAACGAATATATAAATATATAACGATTTTGAAGAACGGGGGCAGATAAACTTATATTCATAAACCTATCTATTTACAATGAAATAGATTAAAAACTGATATCTATAAACTTATCGAGTTGTCTGTGAAAAAATAATTAATCGATAATTTGTCATCTAAAAAGTTATTAACTAATTAAAACAAATATCTCTATTGAAAATAAATTATAATGGGGATTGAAACTCATGGAAATTTATCATGGAAGTACAGTAATCGTTGAAAATCCTGAAATCAGAATTGAAAAATTCAATAAAGATTTTTATTTCGGATTTTACTGTACAATTATGGAAAATCAAGCAATCCGTTGGGCAACAAGATTTGGTGATGGCATCGTCAATGTATTTGAGTATACTCCGAACGACTCGCTAAAAATTCTAAAATTTGAAAAAATGACAGAAGAGTGGTTAGATTTCATTATAGCTTGTCGAAGTGGAACTCCTCATGATTGGGATATTGTTGAAGGTCCAATGGCGGATGATACAATCTACAATTACATTCAAGAATTTCAAGATGGAAAAATTAGCCGAGAGGCATTTTGGACATTGGCTAAATTCAGATATCCGACTCATCAAATTTCTTTTAACACCAAAAAAGCACTTGAAACCATAAAATTCAAAGAAGCGAGGAAAGTTCATGGATAAAAACAACAATTCCTTATTTTATACATGCAGTCTAATCGAGTTCATCTCAAGACAAACAAAAAATAATAGGAAAGATGTTATAAAATATTTAGGTGACGATTTAGAAAGAATTTATAACTATGAAGATGTGTTTCATTGCGAACCAATTGAAAAAGTAGCTGATGATTTTATAACTCGCAATAACATTCCAACAGGTGAATTCGACAATATTTCAAAATGCAAATACAACATCCCTGATTATTGGGAAATCGGAGAAGTATTTGAAAGACTAATTGAAGATAATTATGATGAAAAAGATGTTTTTGAAGGAATAATAGAAGTATATTCCTCATGGTTGGCTGAAAAAATACTAAACTTTAACTCCGATTTATATTATCAATCACGGCAATACTTGGCAGAATGTTATAAAGCAGGAAAAATTATAATTTCATAATAATTTACAAGCAACTCATCTTTTTCAAAATTGAAATTATATAAAACCTAGCATTATATTGCATGGAATATAAACTGATATTTATATAACTATCTATTTGACTGTGAATATATTTAAAACTGCAATCGATAAACCTAACATATTCAAATAAATCATCTTGAATCAATATTGTTGATTATGTATACTAAGTATACATTGTAAGCTATGTATATACTAAAAAATTACACATATATTATTTGGTGATATAAAATGGAAACAAAAGCTATCAGAGTCAGTTTAATTAATCATGAAAGATTAGCAGACATTGGACATAAAAATGATTCCTTCAATGATATTATCTCTAAATTATTAGATGACTATGAAGAATATCAAGGAATCAAAGACTTAATTGAAGCAGATGAAGAATTTGCAAATGGGAAAGGAGTTCACTTTTCTTCATTAGATGAACTTGACGCATGCCTAGATGATTAATATGGAACTTGAATTTAAACGTTCTACTTTAAGACAATTAAAATACTATAAAAAGAAAAATCCAATAGCTTACAAATTGATTCGTAAAAAATTAGAAGGAATATTAAACAATCCCGAAGACAGCAATTATAAAAAAGTAAAAAAATATCCAAAATACAAAAGAGCAAGAAAAGGAAATTATAGAATCTGTTTTAGAGTGGACCAATTGCAGTTATATTGGACATATTTAAAATCGTTCAAAAGCATACCAATAGTTTTTTCCAAAAAATAGAAAAATTTAGAGATTATTCAATCCCTAAATTCTGCCGACCCCTGCCATAGGCACGCCGGTTAAAGCTGATGCTTCCAAGGTAAGAGACCTTAAGTTCTCCTTTTCAAGTTTTGTGATATGGGTGTTTCCTGCCTGTTGAACTAACATACAAGCTTCTTCTGTCATTGTGTTAATGTAATTCGCCACATTTTTACCCATTTCCTTATAATCAAGTCTGTGTCTTAATGACAAGTCCTGTGTAGCAATTCCCTTTCTGCATGTTCCAGTATAACACATTTGACATACTCTGCACCCAATTGAGATTAAGGCTGCTGTTGCAATATAAACAGCATCCGCACCAAGCGCAATGGCTTTGGCCAAGTCAGCACCGGATCTTACGCCTCCTGCCGCAACCAAACTTACTTGATCTCTTAGACCAATCTCCTTTAATGCCATATCAGCTTCCACAATTGAAGCTACAGAAGGAATACCAGAGTGTTCCATAATTACTTCAGGACCTGCTCCTGTTCCTCCCTGCATACCATCGACTACGATTATGTCTGCTCCTCCTTTTGCTGCGATTTTTACATCTGAAGCTACTTTACCGGAAGCAAATTTAACCATAATCGGCACTTTCCAGTCAGTTATTTCACGCAATTGTGATATTTTCATGCTTAAATCTTCAGGTCCCACTATATCCATGTGCCTTGCCGGAGACAGTGCATCAGACCCTTCCGGAATGTTTCTGATTCTTGATACTTCAGCAGTTACTTTTTCACCTAAAAGGTGTCCTCCCATTCCGGATTTCGCTCCCTGACCAATCTTGATTTCAATTGCATCACCTTTTTTGAGATACTCTGCAGATACACCAAAACGACCTGAAGCGTATTGCGCAATTAATTTATCAGCCAGTTCACGTTCTTCCGGAAGCATTCCACCTTCACCAGTGTTCGTTACTGTTCCTGCAAGACTGGATCCTATAGCCAATGCCATTTTTGCTTCTTTTGACAATGCTCCGAATGACATGGCCCCAATCATTATTGGAGTTTCAATTTTCAGCGGATTTTCTGCGAATCTGTCTCCTAAAACAACATCAGTTCCACATGGTTCCCTATATTTATCAATTGGAGGTCTTGACACCTGTGCCGGAATTACAACCAAATCATCAAAGTCAGGGATACGTCTTAACGCACCGGTACTTCTGAGTTTATATGATGCTGTCTGTGCTTGCCTTACAATTTCCACAATGTCCGGGAATCCCCAGCCTTGCCTTGCATCTTCAGGAATTGCATTGACTTCAATTGCACGATTCGGACACATTTCAAGACATATTCTGCAACCCACACATTTTTCCTGATTTAACGGATATGGATCACCTTGAATAATTTCATAAACCCCATGAGGACAATTGTTGAAACATGAAAAACATCTTCCACATATTTTTTCATCCCTGTCATCGCATAAATACCAGCAACATCCTGGACGACCAAAATTCTTTTTGCATAATTCTGGATTTCTTTCAACTCTGTATGGCATATCTTTTTCCCCCTAATGACCATAGAACGGTCTTGTACTTTCTGGAACAATTTTTTTAAATTCTGAATAATCGTCAATCTCGAAGTCATACTTTGATAGTGCTTCCTCCAAATCGAGAGTATCTTCAAATGTTAACTCTTCAAGTTTTGCATTGTAACCTAAACTTTTAATTTCTCCTTTGACATATACTACTCCGCGAATTATTGATTCTGCTACATCATCACCCACATCACCGAGGATAATGATTCGTCCTCCCATCATGAAAATACCTGTCATGAATCCGGAGTTTCCTCCAATGATTATTGTTCCGTTTTTCATGATTTCACCGGTTCTTGAACCAACTGATTCACGCACGACAACAGTTCCATCATATATTCCCTGACCTGCACCGTCACCTGCAGAACCTTCAACTATTATTTCGCCTCCGGTGAGGTTATCACCTACAAACCATCCGGCATTTCCATTGATTTTTATTTTCGGACCTTCACACATGCATCCTGCAAAGTAGCCGACAGACCCGTCAAATTCAATTTCCACATCCTCAGTTACCCCGGCGGCAAGATAGTGTTTTGCATTTGGATTTTTAATTATGATTCTGTCATGGCCCATTGAGGCCTGTTTCAGTTGTGAGTTGATCTCACGGGGAGTTAATTTTTCTGCATCAATCTCAAGAACTTTCATCAAATCACCTAAATCTCATATACCATCACTTCACCGGGTGAAATCTGTTCCACATGGTGTGTGTCAACTACTTCCCTTAAGGATACTTCTTCAGATGCTATTGCAAATACATCATCTGTTTCGGCCATCACTCCAGGTCTTAGCCCCAATTTGTCTTTTGCTATTCCGATTCCTTGTGGAGTTCCTATGATATAAGAGAATGGACCGTCCATATCCTCTACAGACTGTTTCAAGGCTTCTTCCAGTGAATAGCCGGTGTCAAGTTTATCTGCAATATAATGAACCAGACATTCTGTATCGTTGAATGTTTCAAATTTATGACCTTTTCTCTCAAGAGGATCTCTTACTTTCCAGTAATTAGTAATCTGTCCATTGTGTACAACAGAAATGTCTCTAACGATATATGTCTGGAAAGGGTGTGCATGATACCTGTCCACACCACTTTCGGTTGAAAAACGGGTGTGGCCGATAGCATGGGTTCCTTTAACGCTTCTCACATCATACCTTTCTGCGATATCAAGCACAGAACCTACATCCTTTATCATCTCAAAATCATGACTTCCGTTAATCACAATAACATCATCGATTGTGTCCACTTTTGTAATTAAGGGTTTGAGTTCGCAAAATCTATCCAAAGATATCCTACATTTGTAGATGAATGAGTCTCCAACGGAAGGTAAAATGGCATCCTGCTTTATTGGAGTGATAAAGTTAATGGTATCCTTAACTTTTTCCAGCAATTTTTCGCTTTCTTTTACCTGAATTTTTAAAATGTATTCATCATCTTCAAGACCAGTTCCACCGTAAATTGAGTATCCTGCTGAGTCAGGACCCCTGTGTTGCAATTGATGGAGCATATTGGTCATATCGTTTCCAATATCATGTAATTTTTTATCCTTATATACGATTCCTGCGATTCCACACAATTTAAGTCCTCCACATACGAACATTATAGTCGGAAAGTAACTTCCGTATTATACTTTAACAATACAAGTATATAAATTTGTTGGAAAAACACTTCCGACTTGGAAAAATTCTGAAAAAAAATATTAAAAATTAAAAATTATTAAACAATGTTTAGAAATTATACTTAAAAAGGTGAAAAAATTGAAAAAAATTAATTTTAGTTATAGGATTCAATAATGAAAAAACAATCAAAAAAAAGAAAAGAAATAATTAAATTATTTCTTAATTGAAGCTATTGCACTTTGCGCACCTTGCTTTACGTAACCTGATTCGTCATCAAGCAATTTTTCAAGTGCAGGAATAGCCCTTTCATCATTCAAGTTACCTAAAGCCCAGGCTGCAGCTCCCCTAACTTTCCAATCTTCATCATCCAAAGTTTCAATTAAAGGTTCAACGGCTGCTTCACCCATACGGCTTAAAGAAGTTGAAGCTTCTCTTCTAACTAGTTTGTTGTTGTCTCTTAAGGTTTCTATCAAATATGGAATGGCTTTAGCATCACCAATTGCACCCAATAAAGTAGCTGCGTTTAATCTTATTTGTTTTTTTCTGTTAGATAAAGCATCAATTAAAGGGTCTAATGCTTCATCAGATCTTAATTTTAATTCTCCAACAGCATCTTCAACAACAAAATCATCCTTGTCGTTTAATAATTCAATTAACTCATCAATACTTCTTTCCATTTCAATCCCTCTTAAAATCCAATAAGGAAAAACTATTGTTAATTTTGTAATTAATATAATATTATACTTTGGATATATAAAAGTATTTCGATAGTATACGAACAAAATTTATTTTTAAATACGATAACACCAATATTATAAGTATACGATAAAATTGTATTAAGGTAAATATAATGTATGATATTGCAATCATTAGTGGAGACGGAATAGGTAAAGAGGTAATGAATGCCTGTGAATATCTGCTTGACAGTTTAGATTTGAATTTCAGTTTCGAATATGGGCAGGCAGGTTTCGAATGCTTCAACAATACCGGAACAACTTTACCTGAAGAAACTATAAAAATAGCCAATAAAAGTGATGCAGTACTATTCGGAGCATCAACATCAACACCCGGCCAGCCCAGCCCAATCATAAATTTAAGAAAAGCTCTGAACGTTTATGCAAATATCCGACCAATCAAATCATATAAAGGCGTTAACTGCATTCGCGATGATATTGACTTCGTAATTGTTCGGGAAAATACCGAAGGCCTTTATTCACAAGTCGAATATGGTGACTGTGACAGAATGATTGCAGAAAGGCACATCACCAAAAAAGCATCTGAGAGAATTTCAAAAGCTGCATTCAACCTATGCATCAAAAGAGGCCAAAGCAAGGTAACCTGTGTTCACAAAAGCAACGTGCTGAAAAAAACGGATGGAATATTCAGGGAAAGCTTCTACAAAGTGGCCAGAGAATATCCGAAAATAACCTCCGAAGACTACTATGTGGATGCGATGGCAATGTATCTAATAACACAACCGCAAAACTTTGAAGTTATCGTTTCAAGCAACCTGTTCGGAGACATACTGTCCGATGAAAGCGCAGGTTTGGTGGGCGGTTTAGGCCTTGCACCATCAGGAAATATCGGAGACCACAATGGACTATTCGAACCTGTGCACGGGTCAGCACCGGACATTGCAGGAAAACACATCGCAAACCCCTGCTCCATGATATTGTCCGCTTCAATGATGCTTGACTATTTGGGAGAATGGGAAATCTCCAATGACATCAAACAGGCAGTCGAAAAAGTAATTGCAGACTGTAAGATCAGAACTCCTGATTTGGGTGGAGATGCCAGTACAATGGATGTGACAAAAGCTATTGTGAAGGAGCTAATATAAATGCTTAACATTACTACTTTTTTAGATGCGAATTCAAAACGTTTAGACAAAGATGTATTATACAATCCGACAACAGGCAATAAATTTAATTCCAGTGAAATTCTATCAATAGTTTCTGAAATTGGGAGGAATTTAAAGGATTTAGGTGCTAAAAAAGGAGACAGAATTTTAATTTACTTGCCCAACTCAGAAGAGTATCTGTTTTCACTGTTTGCAATATGGAGAATAGGCGCAATAGCCATTCCAACAAACAGGGTTTTTACCGCCTCCGAACTTGAATACATCGTTAGCGATTCCAGAGCTGAACTAATGATTACTGACAGCGCAGCGCAGGACATAATTGAAATCCACACATACATTCCACAGAACCTTGCCGAATATAAGAATTGTGAAGTTTTGGAAGCTGAAAATACTGACTGGGATGATTTATGTCAGCTGCAATATACATCAGGAACTACCGGCAAACCAAAAGGGGCAATGCTTACCCATGGAAATTATTTTACTGCAATTCACAATGAATGTGATGTATTGACTTTAAAACAGGACGACGTTTACCTTGGCATTTATCCCATGGCCCATGTCGGTCTTTCATGGTCCATTGCAGCACTTAGGGCTGCCGCATACTATATTTTAATCGAACAATTTAACTTAGATGAATACCTTAAGCTATGTGAAAATGAAAAAGTCACAGTCCTAACCGGAATGCCTCCGGTAATACATTCTCTAACTACAATGGATAAAAGGGAACAATTGAAAACAGTCCGTGAAATCATATCCGGTGGAGGGCCTCTTCACAAAAAAATCTGGAAGGATTTCCACGAAACTTATGCAATTCCAATCATTAACGCTTACGGATTATCAGAAACAATCGTGATTGGAACCGGAACCGTTATCAGACCCGAGGATTACCGAGAAGCCGACAGATTCGAAAGTGTAGGCCATCCCGTTTGTTTTTCAGAAGTCAAAATCGTTGATGAAGATGACTCTTCAATAATTTTGGACAAATATAAGCAAGGTGAAATCGCACTTAGAGGACCGGCAGTAGCTAAGGGTTATTGGGGAAATGAGGAAAAAACCAAAGCAACATTTCTGGATGACGGCTGGTTTTTAACAGGAGATATCGGATATCTTGATGAAGACAACCGCTTATTTATTACAGACCGCAAAAAAGACATGATCGTGATGAGCGGATGGAAAATATATCCAACAGAAGTCGAAGAAGTCCTAATCAAATA
Source organism: Methanobrevibacter sp. (assembly GCF_030539555.1). Classification (GTDB taxonomy): domain Archaea; phylum Methanobacteriota; class Methanobacteria; order Methanobacteriales; family Methanobacteriaceae; genus Methanocatella. Next base: position 11,453 of record NZ_JAUNXX010000036.1, read on the forward strand.
CCCTGAAGTTAAAGAAATAGCTATTTTCAGTGTAAATGACTGTCACAGAGGCGAAATTCCAGTGGCCGCAGTTGTTTGGGAAAATGAAAACGACAGTGAAGGATTGTTAAAGTATGCACGTGAAAATCTATCAAGATATAAGGTTCCGCGTGAAATCTATGATTTGGATGAACTTCCAAGGGTGAACGGCTGGAAATTACTCAGAAGAGAATTGAGAAAAATGTTCAAGGAATGAACCGTGAAAAGAATATCTGAAGAATTTGAAACTAAACCATCATCATCAAATGATAATGGAAAAGCAGCACCCAAAAACAGCAATGAATACAATGCCAAAAGTATTACTTTAACTATTTTTCAATGATTAACCACATCAGACGGTTAGTAAAAATTAACTTTTAAAGTGGTTGATATATATTCCATCCTGAAAACGAGAGTAATTTATATTAGTGCTGCAGATAATGCAAAATAAGATGCTCTAAATTATAATGAATGAAAATTGATTTGATTTAAATGATGTTAAAATCAATGATTCGGTAGGTAAATCAAAGCAGAGAATATGAAATTATCAAATGGTGAAAAGTTGAGGATATGGGAATTATCGATATCCTACTTGAAAATCATTGTTCCAATGCCGTCAGTGGTGAACACTTCCAAAAGCAATGAGTGTTTTTTACGTCCATCAATAATATGGCAAGATTTAACGCCATTATTAATAGCATTGACACATGTTTCTATTTTTGGAATCATTCCTCCAGAAATAATGCCCTCTTCAATTAAATCAGGAATTTCATCCACTCTGATTTTTTGAATTAAAGAATCAGGATCACTTGGATCTCTTAAAACGCCAGGAACATCGGTTAAAATAATCAGTTTTTCTGCACCGACTGCACTTGCAACTTCTCCCGCTGCAGTGTCCGCATTTAGGTTTAAACTGGTTCCATCCTTTGCAATACCAACCGGAGATATTACAGGAATGTAATTATTGTCCAGGAACATGTCAAGCAGGCCAGTGTTAATGCAGTCAACTTCCCCGACAAGACCCAAATCAACAATTTCCTCATCAATTTTACTTGCGCCTTTTTTATGTGCAAATATTAAACTTGAATCTTTTCCTGATAAACTTATGGCCTGGCCGTCATGTTTGATGAGTTCGGAAACTATTTCAGTTGAGATTTTTCCAACCAATACCATTTCAATGATTTCCATTGTTTCCTCATCAGTCACCCTCAAACCTTTGATGAATTTCGGTTCTTTTCCTAATTTATCCATTGATCTGGAAATTTCAGGACCCCCTCCGTGAACAATAAGAGGTTTCATTCCAACATATTTGAGTAAAACAGTATCTCGAGCTGTAGATGACTTTGCCTCATCATCCACCATTGCATGTCCACCATATTTAATTAAAATTTTTTTACCGTGAAACTTTTTAATGTATGGTAAAGCTTCAATCAAAACATCTATATCTTTCATTTAATCACTAACATTAATATTTTATTTAATAGTTTATAAAACTAATCATATGGATGAAGTTAAAGAATATCTTCTAGAATATGGTGCAAGCAAAGTAGGTTATGCAGATGTTGAAGGTCTAGCTAGTGAGTTTGTTGATTTACCCAATGGAATAAGCCTTGTTTTAAAACTACCAAAAGAATCGATGGAATATCTTAAAAAAGATGATTTTAAATCTTACTGGAAGTGTTTTCACAAAAAAGTGGCTGAACTAAAAGAAATTGCTCTTAAAGGTGAAGAATATATTAAGAATTGCGGATATAACGCTTTCGCCCTTACCATGGAGAGAAACGAATGCGATATGGAAAAATTATTAAGCATATTACCTTACAAAACAATAGCCACAAAATCTGGAATCGGCTGGATTGGAAGGTCTGCACTTTTGGTTACTAAAGAATACGGCTCTGCCATTGCATTATGCGGCATTTTAACCGATATGCCTCTTGAATTTGACACTCCCATCACAGATTCCGAGTGTGATGAGTGTGAAAATTGTCAAAATGCCTGTCCTGTCGGCGCAATTAATCCTCAGAAATGGAATGACAGATTAAATAGGGAAGACATTATCGATATAGAAACTTGCAGCGAATACATAATAGGACAGGTTAAAGCAGGATTAGGTTGTACGAAGTGCATGCTTGAATGCAAACTCACACAGGAGTATCTGAAAAGAGAAACTCCCCCACAAGATTAGCTTAACATGAAAGCATCCGATATAAAAATTATTTGATTCTGCATTAATGAATATTAAAAAAAAGAATAAATGAGTATTTAAATACCCATTTTGAATTTAAATCTATATTCCTGATTTACAATTTCCATACCAATAAAAGATCCTTTGAGGATATCGGCAACTTTCTGCAAATCACTTGCAGTTATTTCACTACCATTTCCGATTGGGGAGAAAAATGTAATCTCATCATCAGTTATGAGGTAGTTTAGAAGTTTTGTGTTTTCCTTTTGGTATTTCTCAACAATTGCTAAGATTTCATCTTCAATAGAGTTATCCAAGTTTGTCATTTTTATCACCTTTAAGAGTAATTAACCGAAATACTATTTAAATTTTACTACATAATGTTAGATTCAAACAAATCTGCAACATCTTCAAGAAGATCAGGAATTTCCAATTTTTGAGTGCAAATATCAACACAGGACTCGCAGAAAGTACATGCTGATGCAGGTGCTTTTACAGCCGCAGTGGTTCCGTAGATTGCATGCAATGAAGGCAGAGAATACATTTTTTCACTGTTGTATAACTCAAAATAATCTGGGATAGGAATCCCTTCCGGACATTCCTTAAGGCAATATCCACAATAGCTGCATGGAATTGAAATCAGTTCTTTGATTTTTTGAGCCATTTTCACTGCAAATTCTATTTCTTCATCGTTTAATGGTTTAAATGGCTTGAAGATTTCACAGTTTTCTTTCATTTGGTCAATATTTCTCATACCACTCAGTATTACCTTCACATTTTTTGGAGTTGCTGCAAAACGTAGCGCCCATTCCACCAAACTAATATCCTCATTGAATGACTTGAATTCATCTTTGATGTTATCAGGCAAATTAAATAATGTTCCCCCTTTTATCGGCTCCATTACAATGACATCAACACCATATTTTTCACAGACCTCATAGCATTTTCTTGACTCCGTAAGTTGGCTTTCCCAGTCAAGATAATTGAGCTGCAACTGTACAACATCCAAAATATCACCGTATTTTTCAAGTATTCTTTCAAGCAAATCTGCCCTATCATGGTAACTTATACCTATTTCACGGGCAACACCATCTTCTTTCATCTTTTTGATATAATCAAAAGTATTGCATTTTTCAGCGACAGCCAAAAATGCTTCATTGATATTATGGATTAAAAACACATCAAAGTAGTCGACGCCCAACCTTTCAAGCATTTCATCAACATATTTCTGATTATCCTCTTCACTTAAGAGTAGCCAGGTCGGCATCTTATCAGCTATTTTGAATGAATCCCTCGGGTATTTTTTAACCAGATATTCTCTGAGCCCGATTTCAGATGACCCGTCATGATATGCATAGGAGGTATCAAAGTAGTTAAAACCCTGACTCATGTAATATTCAATCATCTCCCGATAGTTCTCGTTATCAACCGAACTCTCATCATTTTCATCGACTAAATCAAGCCTCATTGCTCCAAAACCAAACATTACATCTTCTGCCATAATTATTGCCTCTATTAAAAAAATATACATTAAAAATATTTAAATATTGTTACTTACAAGAAAAATCCCTGTTAAAAAACACCAAACAATTAATGTGTAAACGGACAATCTTTCAAAAACAGGCATATATATACTTTCCATATTGAAAAACATTATCCAAAATGCGATTAAACCAATAATACCTAAAACCAAAGTGGTTTTTTGATAACTATCAAATTTTTCCATGGACCTTGAAATTAAAACCAGTAAAATATTCCCTCCCAAAATCGCCATTACCGCACCCAATGTGTGATAGCCTGAAGTTAAGGGATTTCCACCATGAATCAAACCAACAACAATAACCCCCAATGCAGTTATCACTGCCAAAATAGAACATAATATCCTATTTTTAACAATATTATCTTTAAATTTTAAAAAATAGCCGAAAATAAGTGTTAAACCTATTAATATGAACCCTGAATTCATCAACCAGAATAAAGGTGAATTCAGATTGGGAATTCCAAGCTCTGAAATCGTGTGAAAAATATATGTGTCAATAATGGAAGCATTGAAAAAAGTTGCGGAAATAGCTTCAACAATCAGATAGTAAAGACTACCCAGAACCAATACAACTCCAGCAACTTTACGCTTCATTGTCTAGATACCGAATTTCTTATCGAAGTACTTTTCCCTTAAATCAAAATTAAGCTCTTCGATATCTGCACCGGCAATAGCCTTTTGCAATATTTTAAAACTGGTCTTTTTAGGCACAGTAGTATTTTTAATATGTGATTTTACCCATATTTTATCGAATCTTTTCTTTAAGCTTCCAAGGTCCAGCTTTTCAGTGACATTCTTTATGTTGACAACATTGGAAT
>NZ_JAUNXX010000125.1 GCF_030539555.1 Methanobrevibacter sp.
GTTCTGAAATCAGAGGTCCTGTTGCTAAAGAAGCAGCTGACAGATGGCCTAGTGTTGGTAGTGCAGCAAGTATTTTAGTATAGGTGAAAAAATGTCAAAACAACCAAGAAAACAAAGAAAAGCTCTTTACAATGCTCCTGCTCATGCACGTGGAAAACATTTAAGTGCTGCTTTAAGTAAAGATTTAAGGGCAAAATTAGGAAAAAGATCATTGCCTATTAGAACAGGAGATAAAGTTAGTGTTGTCCGTGGAGACTTCAAAGGACACGAAGGAGAAGTTCTCAGTGTAGATTACACTTCCTACAAAGTAACTATCGATGAGGTTACTTTATCAAAACCAGACGGAACTGCTACATTCCTTCCAGTTGATCCATCTAACTTAGTAATTATTGATGCAGATTTAAAAGACGATAGAAGAATTAAAAATAAAGGAGATAATTAAAATGGCTAAAATGGGATCTAGAAAACATCTTAAAAGATATAAAGCACCTAAATCTTGGCCTATTCATCCTAAAGAAGACACTTGGACTGTAAAACCTTCTGCAGGTTCTCATTCCATTAAAGATGCTATTCCATTAACTTTAGTTATCAGAGATGTATTAAAATTGGCTGATAACTCCAGGGAAGCAAGAAGAATTATCAACTCTGGTAATGTTTTAGTAGATGGAAGAGTCGTTAAAGATTACAAATTCCCAGTTGGATTCATGGACATTGTTGAAATTCCAAAAACTGGTGAATCTTACAGAGTTCTTTTAGATAGAAAAGGAAGATTACAATTAGATGTAATTGATGATAATAGTGCTAAATTATCTAAAATTGTTAATAAAACTACCATTAAAGGTGGAAAAACTCAATTAAACCTTCACGATGGTAAAAATGTTATCATTGATGAAGATGCATACTCTGTTGGAGATGTAATAAACTTAAAAGTACCTGAACAAGAAATCAATGATGTATATCCTTTACAAGAAGGAGCTACTGTCCTTGTTACTGGTGGTAAACACACTGGTGAATTAGGTACTGTAACTGAAATTATTGAAAATAAATCTTCCAACCCAAATACTATTATTATCGAAAATAGTTCAAAAGATGATTTCTTAACTTTAAAAGATTATGCATTTGTAATTGGTACTGATGCACCAGTAATATCTTTATTGGAGGTTAATAAATGAACCCAATGAACGAAGTACGTATCGAAAAAGCTACTGTCAGTATTGGTGTTGGTGAAGCAGGTGAAAAATTAGAACGTGCAATCAACTTATTGGAACAAATGTTCGATCAGACTCCTGTTAAAACCTTTTCTAAAGTTACCAACCCGGAATGGGGAATTAGAAAAAAACAACCAATCGCATGTAAATTAACTTTACGTGGAGAAAAAGCTGATAAAGCTATTGATATGGTTTTAGAAGGTATTAGTAGGAATATTAGACCTACTCAATTTGATGCTCAAGGAAACCTTTCTTTTGGTATTAAAGAACATATTGATATTCCGGGAATGAGATATAATCCTGATATCGGTATTTTTGGTATGAATGTTTCTGTTACTTTTGAAAAGCCAGGTTACAGAATTGCAAAAAGAAAAATCAGACAAAAGAAAGTTCCTCAAAAACATAGAATCTCTAAAGAAGAAACTATGAAATTTATGGAAGAAAACTTTAAAGTTAATTATGTAACTGAATAAGGTGATATTTTGCCAAGAAAATACGGAAAAGCTGCAAAAAAATGTAGTCGTTGTGGAGACCACTCTGCTATGGTTAGCAGATATGGTATAAATTTATGCAGACAATGTTTTAGGGAAGTTGCTCCTAAAATGGGATTTAAAAAATATAATTAGAGGTTTTAATTATGAGTCTTATGGATCCTCTTGCTGATGCTTTAACTAACATCAGAAATAACGAATTACAAGTAAATGATTCTTGTGTTATTTCTCCTGCTTCCAAATTAATTGGACAAGTTTTAAGCACTATGCAAAAAGAGAATTATATTGGTAACTTTGAATATGTTGATGACAACAGGGCAGGTAAATTCAATGTAGAATTAATAGGTAACATTAACAAATGTGGTGTTATCAAACCTCGTCATGCTGTTAAAAAAGATGAATTTGAGAAATTTGAAAAAAGATATTTGCCAGCAAAGAATTTTGGTATTTTAATTGTCACTACTCCTGAAGGAATTATGACTCACTATGAGGCTAAGGAAAGAGGAATTGGTGGACGTTTGTTGGCTTACATGTATTAGGTGATAAAATGGTAGTAGCTGCAGCTATAAGGGAAACTATTGAAATCCCTGAAGGCGTTGAAGTTATAATTGAAAATAATGAGGTTTCTGTAAAAGGACCTAATGGAGAAGACTCCAGAAAATTTACTTATCCTAATGTAAGTATTAAAGAAGATGATGATGTTGTTGTTTTA
>NZ_JAUNXX010000126.1 GCF_030539555.1 Methanobrevibacter sp.
TAAACTAAATGACCAGTAAGTTGTAGCATAGTTCCAATTGGAAACATCTGTCCACCATGTGTATGTCCGGAAATCTGTAAATCAGCACCCTGCTGTGAATTTTCATTGTACTCTACAGGCTGGTGGTCTAAAACGACAACATATTTTGATAGATCACTTTCGTTAAGTATTTCACAAATATCAGTTCTGTCAATTGAATTTTCCCACTGTGCATCGCTTCTGCCTACAAAAACAATACTGTCATTGACTGTTATTTTCTCATCATTTAAAATTTTTATTCCGTTATCTGCAATTGTTTTATTTAATTCTTCATCGCTGAAAGTTCTATTTCCGTTTTCATAGTCTGTTGTTGCTGGCTGCGTATCATGATTTCCAAAGACATAATATGTACCATATGTTGAATTTATTCGGCCAAGTTCCTCGAATATTTCATTCATGCCTTCTTTTGATGTTCTTTCATCAACAATATCTCCACCCAAGACAACAACATCCGGTTTTAATTCATTTATTTTTGAAATACTGTCTTTGACTAATTGCGGATTTTGAATAGTCCCATAATGAATATCACTAACCCAAACAATGGAATAAGATTCATTATCTATCTTATCTGTAGTTAAATTATACTCTGTTAATTCAATATGATTCATTCCATAAACATCCCCAATTATTATAATTGCAAAAATAATCAATGCCAAAATGCCTTTTTTATGATATTTGGGGATGAAATTTGAATATTTGTCTTTAAGCAAAATATTCCATATAATCCGGATTATGTCGGCAATTATAGATGAAAAAAATAAATATAATGTTAATATTGCCGCACTTGACCATATATTTAAACAACATACAAATGCTAAAATCGCAATAATGAGATTTAGACCAATTTTTTTCTTTTTTGATAAATTAGAGTTTTTTAAAGAATATTTAACTCTAAAATATGCATAAAGTCCAATAATAATACCGAATATAACACCTATAAATAGGTACTCCGGATAATAGCCTAATGTGAAAAAATGCAGAGTGTTCATACTTATAATAAGTGGATTGAACGTATAAATTTGTTTCGAATAATACTCACAGAAAGAACTGTTGAAAAGTAATAAGTATCTGAACTTTTGAAACTGTTCATATAAAACTTATAAAAAAGTTCCGATACTTATCGATTCGGCCCACTAAAACTCTAACATGAAATTTATTTCACCAAATGTATAAGTTATTAATAGTTAATTAAACCAGTATCTTGATTTATCCGTAGATTTTTTAAGTATAATTTGAAAAGATTGTTTTTTAATTTGTATTTACCTCTTGATGGTTTAATTATCATGTTTTTATTGATTAAACTTTTTAATAATGCTGAAGGTTCTGAATTCAGATTAGCATTTTCCTTGATATAGGAATAAGATAAAATTGTTTCATCACTTTCAGCCATTAAGCATAGTATTTTTCGCTCCTCTGTAGTAGATTTGCTGAACAATGATTTAAATTCACGTTGAGCTAAAATGTTTAAGGAATACACAGAGGCCTTTTTAAACTCGACCATATTTACTTCATTATCTTCATTAGTTTCTTCAAAACAACTGTAAGCAAGGATTTGCATATAATACGGAATTCCATTAGATAATTCATATATTGCCTTTAATACATCCTCTTCAAAGGCCACATTTTGTTCTTCAATAGGAATGTTAATTGCATCACATACTTCCCCATAAGATAATGGTCCAATCAAATAAGGTTCAAATATCCTTACTGCGGAGTCAAGTTTGTCTTGTATTTTATTGAAAATGTCTTCTGAACCTGTAGCTACAAACATTATGTTTTTTCCTTTTAGATTTAATTCTACTAGAGCATTTTGCAATATGCTTAATATTTTCATTGTTTCATCATTACCCATAATCCTTTGAAGATCATCAAACAGTAGAATTAAAACCGGATTGTCAGAGTCCAGCTCATCATAAATCACGTTTAAAATTTTTTCAAATGCGACAGCAGGACTGGTTTTAGGAATTTCACGTGATACTGATAAGCTTCCGATAAATGGAATATTAATGCCTAATGAACTTATTTTCTCCCAAAAATGACTAACATTAATATTTAACGTCTCAGAACATTTTTCTATTATTAATGAGTAAATATCTTCAAAATTTCCTTCCATTAAGGGAATTCTAACTGAATATACATCATCAATGTTAGTTATTTCCTCTTGAAATTTTAATAATAAAGATGTTTTTCCAATACCTTTTGGTCCATATAATATTAAATGGCCTGGAACTCCCATTTTAGTTGAGTTATATATTTTTTTAAGTTCATTTAATTCGTTTTCACGGCCGGTGAAATAGGATGGCAAGATTCCAGTTCGTTTTCTGAAAGGATTATGTTTCATGACTATAAACTCCAGTAAGACATTTCATAA
>NZ_JAUNXX010000076.1 GCF_030539555.1 Methanobrevibacter sp.
AAGTTGACCTCGAGGGAGATGAAATTCTCAACCTATTAAATAATAACTTTCCTCCAAAAATTAGTAAAATATTTGACGAAATTATCAATAAACGAAAAGAAATTATCCGTGAAAAAACTGGAATAAGTTTCGACCCATTTTTAAGAACATATCCAATCCAAATTGATGAAAATGAAATTCAAAGGGTGAGTCTCGAACAATCATCCAAAAAGGAAAATGATATTTTTGACATTAAAAAAAGTGCAGCCATCCAATTAAACGCAATCAAAGACAAAGCAATCAAAGAAGTCGAAGATACCATAAAATTTGATTATGAATTTAGTTTGGGAAGTTTCGCTTATGAATATGATTTATGCAGACCCCAATTCGGAGACGAAATCAAATTAAACGGTGCATTGCATTTAGAACTGGCACTTAAAAAGGAAAAAGACAATGTTCAAAAAGTAGATTACCAGCTGACCCGAAATGAAAACATTGCTCTTTTGACAGGAGCCAACAGCGGAGGTAAAACAACACTCCTTGAAACATTAACTCAAATATCCATAATGGCCCAGATGGGACTTCCAGTAAGTGCCGATGAAGCGGAAATAAAAATTGTTGATGAAATTTATCATTTCTCCAAAAAAAGATCACTCGATGCAGGAGCTTTTGAATCATTTTTAAATGTGTTCATACCTATCGTAACAACAAAAAGTGAAAAGTTAGTACTTTTAGATGAACTTGAAGGAATAACTGAACTTGATGCAGCGGTTAAAATTATTTCAACATTTATCGACATGATTAAAGAATCAAATTCCTATGGAGTCATCGTTACACACATGGCAAGGGAAATAATGAATTACACTGATATTCGTGTTGATGGAATTGAAGCCAAGGGATTAGATGAAAACTATAATTTAATCGTTGACAGAACTCCAAAAATGAATTTCCTTGCAAAAAGTACTCCTGAGCTAATTTTAAAAAGAATATATGAAAAATCAGATGATGAGTTGAAAGTAGTATATGCTAGGATTTTAGAAAAATTCTAAAAAAATATATTATACTTACTACCTAATTTCTATTAATGAACGTTAATGCAAATCCTAGAAATGACAACATTAAAAGATTAAATGAAATCTATAAAGTATTAAAGAAAAATGATTTTGGATATTTAATCGAAGAAAATACTTTTTTTAGAAAGTTTCCTTTTTTAAGAAATTATAAAGCTGAAAAAGAAGGGGTCTTTCCAGATGAATCAATTCCATTAAGGATTAGAAAAGTATTGGAAGAATTAGGCCCAGCTTATATTAAATTAGGCCAAATGTTAAGTACAAGGCCTGATCTTGTTGGAATAGAAATTGCTGAAGAGCTGCAAAAACTAAGAGACAAAACTCCAGTAACCCCATTTGAAGAAATCAAGAAAGTTATCGAAAGCGAACTAAATTCCTCCATTAGAGACATATACACTGATTTTAATAAAGAACCCATCGGATCAGCTTCAATCGGACAGGTTTATAAAGCTCGCCTGAAAAGTAGCGGAGAAGAAGTTGCAATTAAAGTCCAAAAACCTAACTCATATGAAATTATTAAATCTGACGTTCAGATAATGAAATTTTTAGCAACCAGAATTGACAAGTATCTTTCCAAAACCCGAACATATAATTTGCCTGCCATGGTAACTGAATTTGAACGTTCCATATTTAAAGAAATCAATTATATGGAAGAAGTCATGAATATGCAAAATCTTGCAAATAACTTTAAAGGTGTCAGATACATCAAAATACCTAAAGCATATACTGATTATTGTTCTAGAAAAGTAATTACAATGGAACTTATAAAAGGAATCGAAGTAAGCGACCTTATTAATGGAGATTATCCTGATATTAACAAAAAAAGAATTGCCAATTATGGAGTTAAATCATATTTCAAACAGATAATGATTGATGGATTTTTCCATGCTGACCCCCATCCAGGAAATTTAATCGTGACCTTCGACAATGAACTTTGTTATATCGATGAAGGAATGATGGGCATACTGAATGAAGATTTTAAACAAAATTTAGCCGAGTTAATTTTACTTTTAATCAGCGGAAATACCAACAATATTATTAAACAGTTAATATACATGGATATAATTACACCATCACAAAATACAGACAATTTAAAAGCAGATATTGATGATTTGCTGAATCTCTATTATGGTGCAGAATTAAAAAACATGGACGGGTTGATGGAAGATTTGCTTAATGCGATGATTAAAAATAATGTTGTTCTTCCAAGAGAATTTGTGATGATTGGAAGAGGAATCGCACTTATCGAAGATACAGGCAAGAAATTAGATCCTGATTTCAATGCCGCAACAGAACTTAAAAAATTATCTAAAAAGATAGTCGTGAATAAATACAAACCAGACAGGATTGCAAAATCAGGAATAAATTATTTACTGCAATTAGAACACCTTGCAAAGGATTTGCCCGATACAATCAACAGCACCATCTCCAAAGTTGAAGAAGGAAACATTGAAATAAAATTAAAGCATGAGGGAATAAGCGAACTTGCAAATCAACTTTCAGTATCATTGATATTAGCTGCACTGGTTGTTGGCTCATCTCTAGCATTACTGGAAGATACCGGCCCAAGATTATTTGACATTCCAATATTGGGGTTAATCGGTTTTGTATTTAGTGCAGTTTTAGGAGCATATCTGGTAATCGAATACATGATAGAAAGAGAATAATGGTGACATATATTTCCCCATATTATTCAACAATAACTTGAAGAGGATATTTAAATTAAAATCGAATTTCCATTAATGTAGTATTCTGCCATTTTCCAAATTTATCTTTGGCAATGCGTTCACGATATCCTATTTCCCGAATCCACATTTTTTGTGAAATTCAATCCTTGAAATATTTATTGAAAAGACAGTAATTTTTACGATTAATATTGTTCTTTATGATACGTTGTTTCATCAAATATGTACATATTTGTTTTTTCAGTTTTTCCCGCCATACGATCTTCTATAAATATTGTCTTTAATGCTTTGAGTTTTCCATCCTGTTTTAGTTCATCATAATTGCTTCCAGCACTAATTAAAAAATTTGTTTCTCCCATTATTTTCATTGTGGATTTACTCCCATTTTCATGATCATATTTGAATCCTTTAGTGAATACTCTTGTGAAGTATCCAACTAATTTTGCCGGCGCATCCATCCAGAATAATGGGAATATGAATGTTAAATGTCTGCATTGTTGATTCTTTCTTGTTCGAGTAGTATCTCTTTTGATAATGGTGATGATATATTGTTATTTTCCCTCAAATATTCCTCTTCCATAATATCTGGATTAAAATTTGATTCATATAAATCTATTAAGATATATTCGATTCGATTTTCTGTTAAACCTTGGACATATCCCTCTTTTATTTCATGAATAATTGATTTTTTACTTGGATGTGCATAAACTATAATTACTTTTGCTTTGTCATAGTAGATAATTTTTATTTAATAATATAATAATAATTTAGTTTTTAAAATTCTATTTTTTCTATTAATTATTACGGATTAACATCAGTAAGAAAAAATTATTATTGGAAACATAGAATATGAAATAGTTAATGAATGGTTTTCCTAATAATTTTTCAAAGAATTTTAAAGTCAATATACTAAAAAAAAACCATACAAAATATAAATACCTACTAAAAAAGGCCAAATTAATTCATTAAAAAAAGACTTATTTTTTAAAAATAACAATATATTGCATTTTATAATACCATAAAATAAGTTATATTAAGTTAATTAATAAAAAACTTAATATTAACGATTAATAAGTCAAATAACGCCTAATTATGTACAAAGGATTTTGCCCGTATACTAACTCTCTTGAATCATTGCTAGAATACCCTTCGCTCCTCGAGTAACCCTCGAAACGGGCAGCCTATCCAATGCTGGGTTTCTTCTAATCATCGACAGTATCAACTTTCCTCATAAAAGGACCGAAGGCATTGGTCATAAAAATGATACGACAATAATATTTTATAAAAAATAATATTTAACTATTTCACTAAAAAAAAAAGAATTATAATTGGAAGTTAATTAATAACCCCCAATATTGTTTTAAAAAAACTCATATTTCAAATCCACCGTCACATTTAATGATTTGACCGTCCAAGAAAGTGCATTCATCACTTGCTAAGAACAATGCCAATTCAGCGATGTCTTTACCTTCCCCACATCTTTTTACTGGACATTGGTCAATCATGTTTTGCAATGCTGCAGGACCGCCTATACTGTCCACCATTGCTGTGTGGATAAGACCTGGTGCGATACCGTTACATCTGATTTCCGGGCCTAATTCCCATGCCATTGATCTGGTTAATCCCATCATAGCGTGTTTGCTGTCAACATATGCTGCGAATCCGTGATGAGCTCCGAAGGATGCTACGGAACATGTGTTGACTATGGTTCCTTTTCCTTTTTCTTTCATTACAGGTGCAACAAGTTGTGTTAAGATTAGTGCGGAGGTAACATTGACATTGAACACTTTGTTCCATTCCTCAAGCGTTACATCCATTAATGGAGACATGGAAAGCACTCCAGCATTGTTGAATAATACATCAACAGTTCCATATTCTTCCATTGTTGCATCGAATATTTTTGGGACTTCATCCAAGTTTGCCATATCCACTATTACATAGATTGCTTCTCCGCCGGCAGCTTTAATATCATCCACAACTGCTTTTGCCCTTTCTTCGTTTCTTCCGCAAACGACCACTTTTGCTCCTTCAGCTGCAAATAATTTTGCTGAATCTCTACCCATACCGGAAGTTGCACCAGTTATAATTGCTACTTTTCCATCTAGTTTTCCCATTATATCACCTTTTATAAAAACAATCTTACGATTGCAGATGATAGTTAATATAATTTGAAATATATTTAATATTTTCTAAAGAAAAGTAATATTTAATATACATTTTAAAACAAATTAAAATTTAGTTAAATATGATAACAATAAAAAAAAAAAGTTAATTAGAGATTATGTGGTGCTTAAAGCAAAATAATATATAATGGGGCAATTCTTTTAAAAAAAAAATGAGAAAATATTATAAAATTTCTTCGTATAATCTAGAAGTCAAAATCATTCAATTTTTCGGATAGTTCCCGATACCTATTTCTAATGGTAACCTCCGTTACGCCAGCAACTTCAGCAACATCCTTTTGGGTTTTCCTTTCACCCAGCAAAACAGATGCAATATACAATGCAGCAGCCGCTACACCAGTAGGACCCTTACCTGAAGTTAACCCCAATTCAGAGGCTTTTTTAATTATTTTGATTGCTTTAGATTGTGCTTCACTGGAAAGACCTATTTTAGATGCAAATCTTGGAACATACTCAGATGGAGAAGTTGGTGCTAACTTAATATTTAATTCGCGGGACAGAAATCTGTAAGTTCTGCCGACATCCTTTTTGGATACTTTAGATACTCCTGCAATTTCATCCAAAGTGCGGGGAACATTACAACGTCTACAAGCAGAATAAATTGATGCTGAAACAACACCCTCAATACTTCTTCCACGAATGAGTTTACGGTCTACGGCACGCCTATAAATCAGGGATGCATCTTCCCTAACACTACGAGGAAGACCCAAATTTGAAGAATATCTGTCAATTTCGCTTAATGCAAATGCCAAATTCCTTTCACCCGAACCGGAAACTCTAATTTTTCTTTGCCATTTCCGTAATCTGTATAACTGTGCCCTGTTTTTAACAGGTATATCTCTACCTTGACCATCCTTGTTTCTCCAATCTATAACAGTTGATAAACCCCTGTCGTGAATGGTATTGGTCATTGGCGCTCCAACGCGAGTACGCTTATCTCGTTGTTCATGATCAAATGCTCTCCATTCCGGACCCAAGTCAACAATGTTTTCATCAATTACTAATCCACATCGAACACAGCTGACTTCAGCCCTTTCAGAATCCATTTCCAACTTAGATCCACATTCCGGACAAACATTCTCATCATCATTAACATATAGAGACTTTTGAACATTGCCTTTTTTAAATTGTTCATCCGCAGGCATAGACGAAAATTTAACTTTAAGAGTCATATTTCATCCTCCTTTAAAAATTTCAAGTTCAACAAACAAAGTTTCCAAAATTAAACAAAAAAAAATGATAAATGGAACTAAAAATTCAATTAGAAAATCAAATGATAAATATTCAAAATGATACCTCAGAGTATTAAGTGATAGTTTAAAGTAAATATTAAATTTAATGTGATAGTTATATAAAGGCGGGTTTCTGGTAATTATGAATATAATGAGCTTGCAGCGAAATGAAATTCCCATAGAAAACCATAGTACACAAACAAAACACAAAAGGACTTCACTACTGGGATCGAAACGAGACCAGGTATAACCCCCATGCTATGACCGCAATACTCATCATATTATGAAAATGATAATCAGTAATTAAGTAAATGATTTATATATAAAAAGCTTGCAGCGAAATGAAATTCCCATAGAAAACCATAGTACACAAACAAAACA
>NZ_JAUNXX010000008.1 GCF_030539555.1 Methanobrevibacter sp.
TCCCATGGTTTTACGAGAATCACATCTCCTTCACGTATCCAAATACGTTTTTTCATTTTTCCAGGAATTCTGGTCATTCTAATATTCCCATCAGCACAACGAACTTTTAATTTTCCGTGTCCCATAATTTGTTCAACGATTCCAGGGATTTCTCCTTTTTTAGGAGTTCTTACCCTTCTGTACTCTTGTTGTTGATTGTTATTAGGCTTAGACAAATACTCTCCTCCAAAATATATTAGCTTTAAAGCATAAGATTAAATTATTTATATATTTATGAATATATTAATATATTAAGTTATTGGATATTATATAAAGTGGATATTATGGGTACTGAATTTTTAAAGATTAAAGAATGTGATGAAGCTATTGACATTATTCGGGAATTGTTTGACAATAATCTTAAGCCTCAAAGCGAAGAGATTAATGTGGCTGAAGCTTACGGTAGAATTCTTTATGAGGATGTTTATTCCAGAATGGATTTTCCACCCTTCGATAAGGCTTTAAAGGACGGTTTTGCAATTCTTGCTGAAGACAGTTTTGGTGCTTCAGAGGAATCTCCGAATACTTTGGAAGTCATTGACTTTTTGGAAGCCGGTTCCACTACTGATAAGAAAGTCGAAAAGGGCAAATGCATAGAGATTAGTACTGGTGCGGCTATGCCTGAAGGTTCAGAAGCTGTAGTGATGGTGGAATATGCTGAAAAATTTGATGGTAAAGTTAATCTATTGACCACTGCCACTCCGTCACAGGATGTTGCTAAAAAAGGTTCTGATATTGAGGAAGGCAAGCTGATTCTTAAAAAAGGCGATTTCTTAAATCCGGGAAAAATTGGGGTTTTACTTTCACAGGGTTTCGAAAACATCGAAGTTTATAAAAAACCTACTGTAGGTATAGTTTCTTCTGGAAATGAAATCACTCTTCAGGGCGAAGAGCTGGAATACGGAAAAATCTATGATGTAAATGGGGGGATGATTAAAAATGATGCCGTTTCCTGCGGAGCGGATGCAAAATTCCTCGGGGTTATGAGAGACAACTATGATGAAGTTAAGGATAAAATCACTGAATCCCTAAAAGAAGTTGACATACTGTTCTGCTCTGGTGGAACTTCCGCAGGTCTTGGGGACGTTTTAAAGCATGTTCTGGATGAGTTGGGTGAAGTTCATATTCACGGAATTTCAGTTCAGCCTGGTAAACCGACTATTGTTGGGGTAATCGAGGGCAAATTAGTTATAGGTCTTCCTGGAAATCCTGTTTCTGCTTTAATGATATTCAATGCATTTGTTGCTCAGCCTTTATCCAAATTAGCGGGCATTGAAAAGGAATTCGAGTCAAAAATTGTCAGAGGCGTAATGACTCGCAGAATCCATTCTCAAGTGGGCAGAATGCAATATCAACTTGTAAAAGTTGATGGAAATAATGTTAATCCAATATTTAAGGATTCAGGTGCTATTTTCTCACTTTCTACAGCAGATGGATATGTTAAAATTCCTAAATTGGTGGAATTGCTTGATGAAGGTGAAGAGGTAGAAGTTTATTTATTCAATTAATGTTATAATTTAAGTAAGGTGTAATTATGGATTATGAAGTAAAAGTAATTCCTGAACAAAAATTAGGGGTTATTAATTATAAAGGACCAATCTCAGATTTGGACATTCTTGTTTCTAAATTAATGGGTTGGGTTGATGCCGAAGAAATAGAATATGAAGGTGAACCTTTCGTTGTTTATTTTTCACCAAGACATGAAGTTAATAAAGGCGATGCAGTTTATGATGTCAGTATCGTAATCAATGAAGATGCAGATGAAAAGGATATGATTCGTGTTGTGGATATGATAGAAAACAAAGTCTTGTCCGGAGTCCATGTTGGTCCTGCAGACAATATCTTGGATACTTATGCCGAATTGGTTGAAATCGCCCAGGAAAATCATTATGATATTATTGGTTCTCCTAAAGAAGTTTTAATAAAAAATTTCCACAACTGTGATGATGAAAGCGAATTTATCACAGAAATCCAATTGCCTATCATAGAAATGTAAGGTGATATGATGTCTAATAAAGAAGAGTTTGATCTTGACAAGGAAGTTGAAAAGCTTTCTCGCAAATCAAATATAAACATGAGAAAATCAGAATATGCTTTTGAAAATCAAATACGAAAATTGGATAAGGACATTGATAAAATAGTAAAAGAAAAAATAAAAGATTTCGACAATAATAAACAGTTAACACAAGATTATCTAACTATTGATTATACTGAATCAACCATCAATAGGTATAAAGAAAAATTAAAGAAAATTTAATTTTTCTCTTTTTTTTAATTTTGGCCCACTACTCTTAAATCATGCACTATTAATTTTGGAATGATGAATGGGCCGTACTGTTTGATTTCTGAATTGAGACCTTCCACTTTTTTCATGATTTCAAAAATGTTCCCTGAAATCATAGCTTTATTGATAGGATCTGTGAGTTCTCCATTTTCTATTTTAAAAGCATTGCTCGCTTCTACTGAAAAGTCTCCTGAAATCGGATTGGCGGTATGTGCTCCTAAAACACTTGTAGTTAGCACTCCTTTATCAATTTCTGACAAATCTTTCATTTCCTTAAACTTAAATTCCAGATTTGATGGTGAAATCATTGGTGTTGTCAGATAACTTCCTCGGTATCCGTTTGAAGTAGTTTCAACACCTTCTTTGTTTGCGGTGTAAATATCATAAATAAATGAATTTAAAATTCCGTCTTTAATTAATTCAGTTTTCTTGGATACGCTTCCTTCCCCATCACATTTTGCTGTATACATTCCCTTTTCTAAAAGAGGATTGTCAATTATTGAAAGAGTTGGATTTGCTATTTGCATTCCTATCTTATCTTTTAAGATTGATCTGCCCCTCATTACATTTTCACCATCGAACGCATTTAAAAATGTTTGCAGAAGTCCTGTAGCAGCATAATAATCTAAAACTACATTATAATCATCAGTTTCAATAGGTTTGGTGTCAAGTGAACTTTTTGCTAAATTGCACACATCATTAGCTAATTTTTCACCATCTAAGTCATAAAATCTTGAAGAAAGGGAATTGTATGCTGTTGCAATTTGGCCTTCCTTTTGGATTGTTACGGATAATCCTATTCCAAACCCTGTGCCTACATTTTCTATGGAAACTCCGTTTGAGTTTGTAATTAGGGATTTTCCAGCACTTGCAGAAAAACCGGATCCTGTTACTTCACACCCGCTGTCCATTGCTTGTGAAATAACACTTTTTAATAAGTCAACACATTCATCTAAACTTAAATCATTGAATTTTTTATCATAAACGTCTTTAACGTCACATACTTTTTTTACTTCAGCAAAGGAGTAGTTTTCATCAATCTTGTTTAATTTGGTGTTTTCAATGGCCTGTGCGGCAGTCTGTGAAATTTTATCCAAATTGGATGTAAATGCAAAACCGATTTTATTGTCTTTAATTACTCTGATTCCAATTCCTTTTTCAATCTCTTCTTTTGCAAAGTTCAATTCCTCTTTTTTTGAATCAAGCTCTATTGACTTGGATTCATCAACATAAATTTCGTAAGCATCACATTTATTTTCTACTTCTTTTTTTGCAATTTCTGCTATTTCATAAATCATATTTATCACTTATATGGCAAATTTTTCAATAGCTTCAGCTACGCCATCACCAAAGTTATTTTCACATGTGTATGTGCTTATTTCTTTTAATTTGTCTTCTGCATTGCCTACAGCAATTTTATAACCTGCTACCCTAAGGAAATCTTCGTCATTTTGACTGTCTCCAATAGCCATAACGTTTTCCATGTTAATGCCGTTTCTTTCACATAAATACTTGAGTGCGGCACCTTTGTTTACTCGCTTATCTGTAATGTGCAGTGCAAAACCGCTGTCATATATTTCAATTTTATCGAGATTTTCAAAATCGCTTAAAGTCTGTTCAAGTTCTTCGCGTGCAAGGGTTTTATAGAATACTGTTTCAGTTAATCTGTACATGTTGTCATGAGATGCATGCTTTTCAAATTTATCGCCTAATCTCTCTTTTAGGTGTTTTTCTGCAGAGCTTACAAGATCTCTTTCAACCAATGTTTCCACGGCGTTATTGTTTTCCCCTTCTTTGAAAACAATTCCTCCATTCTCAGCAACCAATCCTCCACTGCATCCGATTAGAACTTCCGTGGCGTATGCGTAGTTTACCACGTTGCCGGTAACTATGATTGTGGGGATGCCTTTTGATTCTGCTTTTCTTAGTGCTTCGATTGCAGAAATACAAATTTGCCTTTTTTCATCAGTTATTGTTCCGTCAATATCTACTGCTATAGCTTCGATTGTCATTTTAATCACTGTCTTGAGTATCTATGCGCAATGTTGCAGGTTCCTTCTTTACTTACCATGCATGCTCCAATCGGGTGCAGCGGATTGCATTCTTTTCTAAATAATTTACAATCTTCTGGACGTGCGAGTCCTCTAAGAATAGGTCCGCAAATACATCCTTTAGGTGCTTCATTAACGTCAATCACCTCAATGTCGTATTTTTCACGTGCATTAAACTCGCTGAATTCATCCTTGATTTCCAATATGGAATTAGGTATTTTTGGAAATCCTCTCCATTCTCTGGATGTGACATCGAATACCTGTTCAATCATGTCCTGTGCGATTACATTTCCTTCTTCACGAACAGCCCTATTGTATTCATTTTCTATTTTCGGTGTTTCATTGTGGATCTGTCTTAAAATCATATATACTGACATTAATATGTCTAATGGGTTAAATCCGGCTACTGCTTGTGGTATTCCATAGTCTGTTGAGAAATATTCAAAAGGTTTGGTTCCAATGATGGTACAAACATGTCCGGGTTGTATTAATGCATTTAATGTGGTTTGGCCGGAATTGATTAAAAAATCAATTGCTGGAGGTATTAACCTGTGGCAGGAAAGTACTGAGAAGTTTTCTGGGGGTTTAGCCAATAATTCTGCAGCGGTTGTTGGTGCAGTTGTTTCAAATCCTGCTGCAATAAATACGACGTCATTGTCTTCTTTTTCAGCTATTTCAATAGCTCTGTTAATTCCATAAACGACTCTAACGTCTCCTCCTTCTGCTTTAGCGTCTGCAAGTGATGAATGGGAGCCCGGAACTCTTAACATGTCTCCAAATGTGGTGATTGTAACTCCTTTATCGATTAGTTCTAATGCTTCATCGATTTCACGTGATGGAACTACGCAGACAGGACAACCTGGTCCCGCAACGATTTCAACTTCGTCCGGCAGTAAACTTCTGATTCCATTTTCCATTATTGTATGTTCATGAGACCCACAGACATGCATTATCTTTACGGGGGTGGATAAGTTATTTATTCTTTTTAATAATTCTTGTGACATATCTTTCATATTCATGTTAACACCGAAGATTTAATATTCTATTATAAATATATCTAATTGTATTAATTAAATTTATTGTAATTTTTTAGGGATGATTATGTTTAATAATAATAAAATTCTGGTTGTTATTCCAGCAAGAGAGGATTCTTTGATTATTCCTCGTAAAAATATTCGTTTGCTGGATAATCGGCCGTTAATTTCTTATCCTATTGGAGTTGCCAAATCTTCCCAATATGTGGATGATGTTGTTGTAACTACAGACAATTCAGATATTGCATTGGTAGCTGAAAAATTTGGTGCAAGTGTTGTTAGGCATTCTAAGGATTTGTCAGGCAATCAGTTCCCGATGGAGGCAATAATATATAATGCAATGATTCAAAAAGAAAAATTGGCATTTGATGAGTATGATATTGTAATTAAAATTGAACCTTCTGCTCCTCTGCTCAAAATCAATACTCTAAATAGGGCTATTGAAAAATTTGAAGATTTTTCAATTGATAGTGTGGTTTCTGTTAGGGAAGATAAACATTTGTCTTGGGGATATGATGCAAGTAACCAAAGATATTATCCATTATATTCACAAAGGGATGATAAAAACAACATGCCAAGATTATTTAAGGAAACTGATGCAATTTTAGCCACTCGCAGATCTTTTGTCCTTGAAGATTCCTGTCTTGGAGAAAATGTTGATGTAGTTGAACTGTCCAGAGAAGAGAGTACTGAGATTGTTGATAAAGACGATTGGCTGATTGCTGAAAATTATCTTCAAAAGAAACGGATTGCCATTATCGTTAATGCTAATGATGAAATAGGCACGGGTCATATCTATAGATGTTTATCAATAGCTTCAAAATTATTGTTCAATGATGTTTTATTTTTCATTGATGAATCCCAGCAGTTAGGCATTGATATTTTAAATAGTTATAATTATTCTTATGAGATTTACAGTAATGAAGATGATTTATTATCTAAATTGAAGATGTTCGGCCCTCAAATAGTCATTAATGATATCAATGACACTACTTCGGAGTATATTCTTAAGCTAAAACAGCAAGGTTATTTTGTAGTCAATTTTGAAGATTTGGGAGTGGGAACCGAATTTGCGGATGTCGTATTTGATTCATTATATGAGCATGATTTGTCCGAGAGCAATATATTTGCAGGTTCCAAATACTTTATTTTAAAAGATGAATTTTATTTTCAACCTAGGAAAATTATCACCAATGAAGTTAAAAATGTTTTAATTGCTTTTGAAGGAAGTGACCCCAACAATTTAACTGAAAAAGTCTTAAATGCCATTTTGTCAACTAATTATGAAGGTAGAATTAACATTATTTTAGGATTGGGATACCCTGATAAGGAAGGGTTTATATCTAAAATAGAATCCAATTCTTCTATTCAAGTCTACAGCAATGTATCGCATATCAGTGAATTCATGTTTAAAGCAGATATAATATTCACTTCTGCAGGAAAATATATGTACGAAATCTGTTCATTGGGTGTTCCAACAATATGCTTATGTCAAAATGAACGGGAGTTAACCCATGTATTCTGCAGCAACACAAATGGATTCATAAACATGGGGCTTGGCGATGCTCTTGACAAAAAGGATATCATAACTCAATTCATCGATTTTGTAAATAATTATGATCAGAGAATTGAAATGAACGAAAAAATGCTTTCCATAGATTTAAAAAATGGATTTGAAAACATGTGGAATGTAATAAATACTGAATATAGAAGTTTTAAACTACAAAGATAGGTGTTGATTTGAACATATTTGACAAAAAACCTTATTTAATTGCAAATTTGGGATTTAATTTCATTGATATTGCTAAAAAAGAGGACATATCTGTAATTGATGCTGCAAAACTCATGATTGATGAAGCGAAATCCTGCGGAATTGATTCAGTAATGTTTCAATTAGACTGTCTGGAAGATTCTCAGTTTGATGAATTTGGTGTGGATGAATATATTATATTGTTTGATTACTGTAATCGTGTTGGAATCAAATTTTTAGCAGAACCCTTTGATTTTGATTCTGCTGATTATTTTGATGAATTTGTTGATGTTTATAAAATATCTTCTTGCGATTTGACTAATACTCCTTTTATTAAACATGTTGCAAGTAAAAATAAGCCGATATTACTTTTCACTGGGGCTTCTACTTTAAAAGAGATTAAAGTGGCAGTTAATGCAATTGAGGATGTTTCTACAGTGGACATCGCAATATTTCATTCTGTCTTGTCTTATCCCGTTGATTATAGGGACACTAATCTTTTAATGATTAAGGATTTGGCGAATCATTTTCCTGACTATGAAATCGGGTACGCTGACCATAGCAAAGTCGATGAAAATATGCTGATTTTAACAACTGCTGTTAATTATGGTGCAAGCATTATAGAAAAGTATTTCACATTGGATAAAACTTTAACAAGTGGTAATCATTGTCATTCAATGGATCCGGATGATGTCATCAAATTTAAGAATAACTTAAATACGCTGTCCACAATCAATGGATTTCTAAATAAACAACCTTTAATCTGCGAATCTTCTGCAAGAAAAGAGTTTAGAAAATCCATTGTTGCTAAAGTGGATATTACTAAAGGGGATGTAATTTCTGAATCGGATATTGAATTCAAAAGACCTGGAACAGGAATTTACCCTTCACAAATAGATGATATTATTGGTAAAACTGCCACTAGGAATGTTTCTAAAGGTACTTTAATTGATTTTGAAATGTTGATGGATTGAAAAAATAATAAAGTGTGGTGTTGTTTTATTTGATTATCTATTCGACGGTTATGCATTCATTAGGGCAAACATCAACGCATGTTTCACAGTAACTGCATTCGTCTGGTTCGTTAATAGTTATTTTACCGTCTTTAAGAATTAAAACTTCCATTGGGCAAATGTCACTACATTCGCCGCAATTATCACATTTTTCCAAATCTATTGTTATATCAGCCATTTTATAATCTCCAAAATGTTTATGTAATTCTTTATTTTTGTTTTTATATAATAACTTAATGCTTTTTCATCCTGTTTAATATTAAAATTATTATATCCAAATAAAATTATGAATAAAAAAAAGAAAAATTAAATTTCTGAAGAGCAATCTGCAGAATATCTGTTAATTAAAACAGCACATTTGTCAATTGTTTCAGAATCTAATTTTATGGTGCTAGTTTCGATTTTATGCAATAATTCCTCAATAAACAAATCTTCATCAGTTAAAGGCATATTTATTACAACAACTTCATTGTTTATAAATCCAACTAATGGTTCAACAAAACAATTTCTGATGTTGTTATCATTAAGGAAGTTAATTAAATCTTCACCTAAACTTAATGCTTTTTGTTTGATTTTGTTGTCTTGAGAGAATTTTGCCTGTTTGGTTGTGTATCTGAATTTTCTGGTATTGTCTGAAGTGGTGACTTCTTCAATTTTATCTTCATCCAGTTCACTGGATCCAATCATATTCAGATTTTCATTTTCAGATTCTAATCTAAGTTTTGGATTGTATTTCTGTGAGAGAAGTGCATAAATTCCAGTCGGACCAACTACTAAATGGTTAATGCTTGATGAAGATGTTGGAGTTTTAACATTGTAGAAGACATAATATTCATCAGAGAGAGTTAATAAGTGTTCCCTAATAATTCTTGTTCTTTCTTCATGTTCTTGCACATCACGAGTTTTGTAAAATCCGTAACATAAGATAATCACACCGATAAATAATGCTAGAATACCAATACCGCTATTGATTGTTAATATTTCAACAATGCTTAAAATGAAAATGACCGCACCTATGGCGAGAATTGTTGAATTTGAGTTCAAATCTCCTAAGTTAAAATTAAAATCCTCATTTTCAATAAAAGAAGTATTTGATTCTTCAAGCCCATTATTTGGTTCCTTTATACTTATCTTGTCAATTAAACTTTCGAACGAATTATTGGATTTCACCGGGTCGGTATTTGGATAGTATTCTTTCATTCCTTTGAGAAATTCATCTTTAAGGAAATTCTTCATGATATTGTAATCGTTGGTTTTTGGTATTGCGAATTCTTTTCCAAATTTGGACATGACCGATTGAGGTATTGTAGTTCTGGCGGTTTTAGGAGTAAGTTCCTCTTCTAATTCTGCTTGTTTTCTCTCATCATCAGCTATTTCTAGCATATGCTCTTCTGAGAAAAAATTTTCAAGTTTATTGGTAATTGACTTAAAGGATATATTATCTTCTGTTCCCGGTTCTTCAGGGGTTGGTTCTTTAGGCTTATTCTGTGCTCTGATTTTTTCCACTTCTATTTTCCTTTCTTTGAGATAATTGTCGAGTTCTTTGTTCATATCCTCATCCAAATATCTTAAAGAGCCGCCACAACTGTCACATTCATAGTCAAGTATGCTATCACTGCTTTTGATTTTATATTTTAGTCCGCAGTCTTCGCATTGGACTATATAAGAGTTATCATACTTGAATGAATCGATAAAAGAAGAGTGAGATTTTTTGTCGTCATCAGAATATTCTTCCAGATATTCTAATTCTCCAGCACA
Organism: Methanobrevibacter sp.; assembly: GCF_030539555.1. GTDB lineage: Archaea > Methanobacteriota > Methanobacteria > Methanobacteriales > Methanobacteriaceae > Methanocatella. The sequence continues at coordinate 9,930 of NZ_JAUNXX010000008.1, forward strand.
AGAAGAACACTCGAATGTAGCTATATCATCATTATCATCGAGTTGGTATTTTGCACCACAGTTCTTACAGCATACAACTTTCATATTATCCTCTTTAATTACTTGTTATGATATTATTTTTTTATTTTTTTTATTATATATGTTTCTAAAGTAATGTGATTTTTAATGTATTGTTGATATTTCGTTATCTTGTTATTTTGGTCAAATAATTGATTATCATTCTCCATTTTCATAATAATATAAGTAAACTTCTCCATTTTGGTATAACTTGGTATAAGGTTGTCCAATGGTCTTATTGTCTTTTGCAATGAAGTAACTAACTTTGTTCTTAACCATTTCGGATGTGAAATTAGTTTCATTGGATGTCTTTTCACACGATGGAATCTCTTTTTTCAATAAAAATGACATGTCTCCACCCCTGTCGGCCCAGATAGTTTTGTTCATGTATTGGGGGTCATGTTTGATTAGCCATTCCCCAACAGCCTTTTCCTCTGATGCAGCAGTGGCAAAATTCGGATGCATCTGATTGTCAAATGTATGAGGGGAATTTCCCAGTGCAAAAACTCCTGAACACAATAGTATTAAACATATCAATCCGATTGGGGCTATTACCCTGATTTTTTCCATGTATCTGTGGGATTTTAATTTATTGAAGATCAGATACATTGATAGGATTATATAATACACCACAACCGGCAGCATTGGTATGAAATACCTGTCTACTTTAATGTGGTGATATGTAAAGAATGAGAAATTAACTACAAACCAGAATATCATTATAAAGTCAAATGAGAAATAATCCACGTCTGTTTTATATAATATCCTATAAAGCGCTAAAAGGGATATTGAGATTATTATCAATGATAAAAGTATGGATATTTTAATAAAAGTGAATAAAAATACTGCCAATCCGATTACGAAAATTGCCAGTTTTAATTTGTTGTTTTTATTTTTCAATATTTCCTTATTTTCGTTACTAAATAACTTTTTAAGATATAATACTAATCCAAATAATAGGATAATCAGTAATATATAGGATATTATTGACGGATATCCTCCATGCCATTTCATATCAGCTATATGGAATGACCCAGGTTTTAATGAGTATGGGATGAACTTTTGAGTTCCCAAGTATATTAGGAAGTTATTGATGTAATAGAATATGTTGTTGTAGCTTGTATCAATGACGGTTTGGGTTGAGCCTGAAATGTCTTGTCCCTGTGATAGGAAAAACATGCCAATATCTAAAAAATAATAAATTCCAATAAATATTGCAAAAACCAGGGCTCCAATGCTTATTCCACAAATTATATCTTTTATATTATCTTTAATATACTGAACCGGTTCATCTTCCAGGAAAAATTGAATCAAAAGAACAGGCACCATTAAAAACACTGTAAATCTTGTGAAAAACCCTAAGATTATTAATGGAAATGCAATATAGAAAAACTTGGTATTTTTTCTAAATGCCAACATCATGAAATAAACAGACCAGATTGAAAAGCACAGTCCCGGAATGTCCAGCATCCCTTTAGTAATCCATACAATTATCAAGGGGAATGTTGATAAAATCATTGAACCTGTAAAGCTTAAAATTTCATCAAATCTTAATCTTAATAAAAAATACATTCCAAGGGCTGAAAATATATAAAAAACGCTGCTTACAATTATTATTGTTGAGTCGGATATGAATCCCATTCTGAAAAATACCGATGTTATCATTGGAATCAAAGGGGATAGTCCGCGTGTATCAGCCAATCCTGTGTCATAGCCTGCATAAAATAGGGCATTGTTTAGATAAAAGAAAACATCCCGGACATAATAAACTCCGACTTTCAAATCAATATTGAGCAGCAATAAGGTAATCGCTGTTACAATAATTAATAGTGAAGATATTGCAATAATATCTCTTTTGTGTTCTTTGAAATTCATAATATTCCTCATCAAAATGATCCAAAAATAAATGCAACAAATGCAATCAGCATTCCAATCTTCAAGTATTTTGATACTTTGCTTGCAGTTAACCTATTCTGATTTCTGATAATTAAAAGTGCTGAGTAGATAAATAATAAAACCGCAATTGCTATTACAATTAAATAATAGAATCCGAATATATTGTTGTAATATAATAATGGGCATAATGCACAGTCTATTATTATTAAAATGAAAGCTAATGTGGCTGTTATCTTTTCACCATATAGGATAGGCAATGTTTTGGCACCTTCGGATTTATCTCCTTCAATATCTTCAATGTCTTTTACAAGTTCACGGGCAGTTGTCATGACCCATGCAAAGAACCCAAGATACATTGATATGAGGATAATGTTTGGGTTGTTGAGAGTAAATCCTCCAAAAACAAATCCAAATCCGGTCATGAATCCTACGGTAATGTTTCCGATAAGGGGTGTTGATTTCAGTTTATATGCATATAAGTATAAAACAACATCTGCAAACAAAACGATAACAAATGGAATCCAGTTATTGGTCATGTAACTTATTAAGAATCCGCAAATTGTTCCAAGGCCAAATTGCAGATAACCGTAATTTCTCCCGGATTTAGGTGAAATTCTTCCTGATGGAATGGGTCTTTCAGGTTTATTGATTAAATCAATTTTATAGTCAAAATAATCATTAATCACATTTCCTGCAGCAGTTTCAAAAAATACAGCAAGCATTGCTAGAATTACTGGTATTGTAAAACTTCTGTCTATTATGGCCACTAAAATTATCGTTATGGCACCCATTAATGCATTTCCTGGTCTTAAAATTTCAATATAGGGATTCATTTTATCTCTCAAACATTTCAATATTTTATCATTCATTGTTTATTCTAATATAGGATATATTATAATAAAGCATACTTTTATATAATTTTACTATATACATAATATTAGTATTTTATTTAATAAAATTATTACTTAAATTAATTTATTAGCTGGTGTTATATTTGAACAAAATAAAAATCGCTATTGTTGGAATAGGTAACTGTGCAAGTTCCCTTATCCAAGGAATTCATTATTATGACGGTAAAAAACCAGAAGATGCAATAGGACTTATGCATTGGGATATTGGAGGATATGAACCAAGTGACATTGAAGTCGTTGCAGCTTTTGATGTGGATGCAAGGAAAGTGGGAAAAACAATCGATGAAGCAATTTTTGCAAAACCTAATTGTACAACCGTTTTCCAAAAGGATATTCCAAAATATGATGTTGAAGTAAGCATGGGTCACGTGTTGGATGGTGTTGCAGAGCACATGTCCAATTATGATGATGAGTACACTTTTGTTGTAAGTGATGCAGAACCTGTTGATGTTGTTGATGTGCTAAAGAAAAGCGGTGCTGAAATTTTAGTCAACTATCTGCCTGTGGGTTCAGAAAAAGCGGCAAGATACTATGCTCAATGTGCACTTGATGCTGGAATAGCTTATGTTAACTGCATGCCTGTTTTCATTGTTAGTGATGATGAATGGGATGCTAAATTTAGAGAAAAAGGAATTCCTATAGTTGGTGATGATATTAAAGCTCAAATTGGTGCTACTATCACTCACAGAACACTGGCTAGTTTATTCATGGATAGGGGTGTAAAGTTAGACAGAACCTATCAGATTAATACTGGTGGTAACACTGATTTTTTAAATATGCTCAATCGTGAAAGATTGGATTCTAAAAAGGAATCCAAAACTGAAGCTGTTCAGTCTGTTTTAACAGAAAGAATGGATGACCGTGACATTCACATTGGACCTAGTGATTATGTCCCATGGCAAAACGATAATAAGTTATGTTTCCTCAGGATGGAAGGCCGTACATTCGGTGATGTTCCGATGAACATTGAACTCAGATTGAGTGTAGAAGACTCTCCAAACTCTGCGGGATGTGTAATTGATGCAGTAAGATGCTGTAAACTAGGTTTGGAAAGGGGTATTGGAGGACAATTGACTTCCATATCATCCTATACCATGAAGCATCCTCCGATTCAATACACTGATGATGAAGCATATGAAAATGTTGAAAAATTCATTTCCGGCGAAGTGGAAAGATAATTTTTTCAATTTTCAAATTTCTTTTAATTATTTTTTAATCAATTGAATAGATATGCAACATATCTATTCGATTTTATTTATTCATTTACTTTTTTTCAAGTGACTTTTATGAGCTATTTACTTTTAGTATAATTTATATAATACAAAAAACATATATTATAGTTGGATATTTTACGATTATATATTAAAAATTATGAAAGAGGTGCAAAATAATGGCTAAAGTAAGATTTACTGAAACAGCACTTAGGGATGCTCACCAATCTTTACTTGCAACTAGGATGAGAACCCGGGACATGATTCCTATTGCAGAGGAAATGGATAAAGTAGGTTATTTTTCAGTTGAAGCTTGGGGTGGAGCTACTTTTGATACTTGTATCAGATATTTGAATGAAGACCCATGGGAAAGATTAAGACAATTAAAATCTGAATTTAATAAAACACCAATCCAAATGCTTTTAAGAGGACAGAACTTGGTTGGTTACAAACACTATCCTGATGATATAGTTACAAAATTCGTTGAAAAATCATATGAAAATGGTGTGGATATTTTCAGGGTTTTCGATGCATTGAACGATATTAGAAACATGGAAAAAGCAATCAAAGTCGCTAAAGACCAAGGAGCCCATGTTCAAGGAACTATTAGTTATACTATAAGTCCAGTCCATACTTTAGATGATTTTGTCGACTTAGCTAAAAATCTTGAAGCTCTTGATTGTGATTCTGTTGCCATTAAAGATATGGCGGGATTAATTACTCCTACTGCAGCTTATGATTTAGTTTCTGCCCTAAAAGAAGAAACTGATTTGCTTGTGGATTTACATTGTCATTGTACCAGTGGTATGACTCCAATAAGTTATTATGCAGCATGTCAAGCGGGTGTTGACATTTTAGATACGGCTATTTCACCTCTTGCTTGGGGAACAAGTCAACCACCTACAGAAAGTATGGTTGCTGCCCTTCAGGGCACAGAATTCGATACAGGTCTTGACTTAAAATTACTGGCCCATATTAAAAAATACTTCGATGACATTAAGGAAAAATACTTAGGTATTCTTGATCCTATCTCTGAAAGTATTGATGCGGACGTTCTATTATATCAAATTCCTGGCGGAATGCTTTCAAACCTCATTTCTCAGCTTAAAGAACAAAATGCATTGGACAGATACAATGATGTACTTGAAGAAATGCCTCGTGTCAGAAAGGATATGGGATATCCTCCTCTCGTAACTCCAACCAGTCAAATTGTTGGTATACAATCAGTAATGAACGTATTGGGTGGAGAAAGATACAAAACAGTATCCAACGAGGTTAAAGAATACATGAAAGGAATGTATGGTAAACCTCCAGCACCGGTTAATGCAGAAATTGCAAGTAAGATAATTGGTGATGATGAAGTGATTACCTGTAGGCCGGCTGATTTGTTGGAACCTGAATTTGATAAATTCAAATCTGAGGGTGAAGAAAAAGGATTTGTCAAATCCGATGAAGATGCTTTAACCTATGCATTATACCCACCAATTGCACCTAAATTCCTCAAAGGGGAAGCTGAAGAGGAAGAACTCAAACCGGCACGCATATTCGATGAGGATGATGCAATCGGAATTCCAACACAATATAATGTTGAAGTTGATGGGGATGTGTATGAAGTTAAAATCATGCCTACTGGTTTTATGGAAATCGAAGAAACTCAAGGCGGTGCTTTCAAACCAGTCGAAGGAGGCATAACCTCTTCTATGCAGGGTATGGTAATCAAACTCAATGTCAATGTTGGAGATAAGGTCACTGCAGGATCCACTATCTGTGTCATTGAAGCTATGAAGATGGAAAACGACATTCAATCCGAAGTTGATGGTGTTGTGGAAGAAATCTTTGTAGAGCCTGGTGATGCGGTTAGCGCAGGAGACACTTTAATGGTAATCAAATAGATTACCTTTTATTTTTTACTTTTTTCTATCTTTATTTTTGGAGTTGCTTTTCATGAAGGATATTTTTGATGAATGCCAACTAGGTGATTTGAAACTTAAAAGCAGAATAGTCAGAACAGGCACATGGGAAACTGAAACAGAAGAAGGTGGATTTTTAACACCTGCCATTTTTGAGAGATATGAAAAGATGGCATCAAGTGGTGTTGGAGCGATAATTTCTGAAATATTCGCACTTGACCATAAAGATAGATTTTTTCCTTATTCCACCAGTCTAAACTATAAGGGGTTCATTAAAGATTATAAGATGGTTACAGATATTGCACATGAATTTGAGGTTCCAATTTTGGGACAATTGGCATTTTTCTATTATGATGACGGAGAAAACCAGAAAGTTGAGGCTAATGACATTTCTCAGGAAGGCATAAGAAAGCTTCAGGCTGAAGTCATAATGGCTGCTAAAAAATTCTCATTTGCAGGTTTTGATGGAATTCAAATCAATATGGGGAATAATTTTTACCTAGCCCGTTTCATGAATCCATATTTTAATCAAAGAGAGGATAATTATGGTGGAAATACTGAAAATAGGGTAAGAATTTCATCAGAGATTATAAAAGTTATCAAAAGCACTATGGATATGCACGTTAGCTGCAGAATCAATCCTTGGGATGTCAGAAAAGGTGGAATCACTGCCGATGAAAGCATAGCCATAGCATGCGAACTTGAAAAGGCCGGTGCAGACAGCATTCAATTGACTGCCCGTACAATTTCACAGATTTATGATAAGGGTGAAAAACATCCGTTTTTAGTCTATGTCGATGATTTGGTTGATGCAGTAGAAATTCCAGTCATTTTGGGTGGATCTTTAAGGGAAATGGCAAAAATCAATGAAGTGTTGATCAATTCAAAAGTTGAACTTGTTTCAATGTCCAAGCCGTTCGTAGCGCAGGCCGACTTTCTGGCGGACTGGAAACGTGATGGTGAAGGTGTGGCGATTTGTCAAAGCTGCAATAATTGCTATTCCAAAAAGACCAGTACTTGTTTTAAATATTAAATTCGAAAAAATAGTTAAAAAAATAAATAAAAAATTCTTTAAAGAATTTATTCAAATCCTTTAAAGATTAACCTGCAAGACTTTCAAATCCTTTTGAAGCTAGTAATCTAGTAAATGAACCTTCCGGTTGCATTACAATATTTCCTTTGGAATATTCTTTTAGGGCTGTTTGTATCATGGTATTTTTCTTGTCAGGATTTTTTGCAGTAGTCGCAAGTGCTTTAACTAAAACCATAACTGCATCTCCTCTGGACATATTTCCTTCAACATTTTCATTACCCGGATAACCTTGATATGCATCGTTTTGACGAATAATTTCGGTTGCAGTAAGATTTGATACTTCTCCGTTTATTTTAAGAGGACGTATAGAATCAATAATGCTGTCTATACCTTCATCATAAACTACAACTACAGCATCAGCTCGAACTCCCATGTTAGCTTCAACAATTTCTTTAGCATATTCCATACCCACATCTAATCCGTCCCAAAGACAGTCGTGCATATACATTTTTCCTCCAAGACCTCCAGGGGCAGCTTGTGATGGGTGTGTCATTCCTCCAGGATATACTGGGGTGTAATTTTTTAATGACCCGTTTTCTAAACGAACTAAAAATGCCATATCGACACCACCATTGGATTGCTCATATTTATCTGAAGCTAAAACGAGAATAGTCTTATTGTCGTTTGTTAAATCGGGACCACTATATAAAGCTCCAAAAATTATGGCTATTAATCCAATAAGAACCACAATAAGAATTGCTATAATGAGTTTTTTTGTTCGATTCATTTAATTCACATGCCTTAATTTATAAAATTATTTTAATAAGATACAAATAAGTGTACTAATTTATATTTTTAATTAATTTATATAAATAATTTATGTAGTATTGTTTATTTGATAGTCAATAGGGATGTATTAACGGCGATAAGTGAGGAGAATTTCATTCAATTTGGTGTTATATTTGTCATTATTCTGTATATCTTGTTTGTATTTTGCTTCCAGGTAGTTATATTCTCCATCTCTATTTAATTTATCAATTTTTTCCTGTTTGTATATGTCAATGGATTCATTTAATATGTTGTTGAATGTATCTTCCGTAATTTCAGATGAAGGGGTGTTTTTAATCATGTTTTCTATTTCTTCTGTAAGTTCCGTGCCTGTCCATTTGATTTCATAGATTGATTCATTGGATGCGAAATATGCATGGGATTGGTTGTCATGAACAAACTCATTATATTGATAGTAATGTCTGACGGGATGATTGTCGATTGTTAGACTTTCAACAAAATCCTTTTCAGTTGCCCAAAGCCCAATATGTTTTGGAATGGCACCATCAATACATTGGATGGAAAATTCATTCTCTAAGCTATACCGGTCATCTGTAAGTTTTCCATCCTGGTATTTTGATGGTATTTCAAATGTTATTCCGTTTATTTCGGTAGTGGATGTATCCTGTGCCCAAACGCAGCCAACAACCAAAACAAATATGAGGATAATAAAAATTTTTTTCATAATTCTCTTATCTATTAATATATTTGCTATCTTTTAAAAAGCTTTTTAAACACAAATTAACAATATAATTATTGAGAGGGAGTATTATGGCAAAGGATGATAAAAGTAGTGTAAATCCATTTACTGGAAAATCACATTTTGACATTGTCAATGATGATAAATTCTTACAGCAGTCTTATAATGAATATTATTCCATGATTAACCAGTCCCAACTTTTAGATGACACTCCTCAGGGACAATTAGTTCGAAATGTGGCTATTAGATTAATTCAGGCTGTGGAAAATCATTTAGCTCAAATTGGGAGAAGTGATTATACGGAGGATTACTATGATTGGGATTTTCATTTAGTTGCCGACGATACGATTAATGCTTTCTGTATGCCTGGCGGAAAAATTGTAATGTTTTCAGGGATTCTTTCTGTTGCAGATACTGAAGAGAAGGTAGCTTTTATTCTGGGCCATGAAATGGCACATGCACTTCTTGACCATTCAAGAACAAGAATCAGCGCTCAAAATGCTCAAAATGCAGTTACTTCTGTAGCATGGATTGGTAGTTTTGCTCTTGACCTTGTCGGGTTGGGTGAAATTGGGGGTCTTGCAAGAGCAGCCACTAATGTTGCAAGTTTGGGTTCACAATTCTTTTTAATGAATCCATGGGGAAGAGACCAGGAATTGGAGGCCGACAAGCTAGGCATGATGATAATTCATTGGGCGGGTTATGATATTTCCCCAATTCCTCAATTTTGGCAGAACATGGCTGGTGGAAATCCGAATAACCATGATTTTTTCTCAACTCATCCGGCTGATAGTAAAAGAATTGCTGTAATGAATGAACTGATTTGTGAAATTGAAAATGAAAAGGATTTTTACTCAGCTCCAGTTTTAGCTGAAGTTCCAACCCCTAAAAATGAATTTAAAGAATCTCACATGATTGACAATGATAAGAAATATTGTCAAAATTGCGGGGCGGCTGCCGATAAAAGCGATAAGTTCTGCACCAGTTGTGGTGCTAAATTCGAAATTGAATTAAAATGTCCTAATTGCGGCAGTTCTGTTGATGATGGTGATTCGTTTTGCACAATGTGTGGAAGCAAACTTAAATAGGTGATTACATGGATGATAAAGTAAGGTATGTTAGTAAATCTTCATACAGACTTAAAGTTTTAAAATCTATTGGAAATGATGTTAAAATTCCTAAAGAGATTGCTCGGGATAGTGGTATTTTGCCAAATCATATTTCTAATGTTTTAAGACAGTTAAAAGAAAATGAAATTGTTGAATGCATCAATCCTGAAGTGAGAAAAGGGCGTCTTTACAGATTGTCTGAAGAGGGATTGGATGTCTTAAACAAATTGGAATAACTGCTTTTTTTACTTTTTTTCATATTTTTTTCGAAATGTTTATATACTAGTTTTGGTTAATATATTGTGTGTAAGTTAATAACAATTTATTAACAAAGTCCATATTGTAAATCCAAAATTTTAGGAGAAGTGAAAAACATGAAAATTTTACCTCAAAACCAGAACTTAGATTTGATATTTTTAATTGATAGAAGTGGATCAATGCATGGCTCTGAAAAGGATACAATCGGAGGGTTCAATGCATTCATAGAAAAAGAAAGAAAAAAGGAGTTGAACACTACTGTAACAACCATCCTGTTTGATGACGACTATGAAGTTTTATACGAAAGAAAAGATATCAATGATGTCGGTGATTTAACAGAAAATGAGTATTACGTAAGGGGATGCACAGCCCTTTTGGATGCAATTGGAAAAACAATAACAACCCTCAACAGAAAAATAGATAACAAGGCATTGTTTGTTATCATGACTGACGGTATGGAAAATGCATCAGTCGAATTCTCAAAAGAGCAAATCAAAAACATGATCTCTTCCCATACTTGGGAATTCATCTTTATCGGTGCCGATATAGATTCTTACGCAGAAGCGGGGAGCATTGGAATTAGAAGATCAAGAACAGCCCATTATGAAAAATCCAAACGTGGCTTTGAAGATTTATATTCCTCTGTTGAAAATGCATCATGCTGTCTAAGGAATGACATTTCACTGGATGAAGCAAATTGGAAAGGCGATTTGGAAAAATATGACTGACTACTGTTCATATTCAGTCAAATCTCTTATTTTCAATTTTTTGAATGCACGTTTGCGTCTCATGCAACTTTCACAAACGCCGCAATGTTTCTCTCTGCCGGCATAACATGAATAGCTGATTTCCATTGGAGCACCAACTTCAATGCCCAATTTAACAATTTCCTCTTTGTCCAAATCAATGGCTGGTGCTTCAATTCTAATATCCTTAGGCGAGCCAATATGTATTAACTCATTAAAAGCATTTAAAAATTCTTTTGAATTGTCAGGGAATGTTGCAGCTTCTTCTCTGTCCCATCCGACAATTATTGCCTCAGCACCTATGCTTTCGGCAAAAGATGTTGCAATTGATGTAAATACCATATTTCTGGCCGGAACCCAAACGCTGCTTGCAGTTTCGCTGCTTTTTTCAATGTCATCCAATTCCTCTTCTTTGATTTCCGGGATATCGTCATCGGTGTTTAATGTTGAATTGCTAATTTGTGCAAGCCATGGCAGGTCAACAACATAATGCTTAAAATCCATTTTTTTACATATCTCTTTTGAAGCTTTAAGTTCCTGATTAAAACTTTTCTGTCCGTAATTAAATGTTATGGCATGAATTTCATAGTCTTTTGCAAAAACACTTGTTGCAACTGTACAGTCGAGGCCACCGGATAAGACGGATATTGCCTTTTTCATTTTATCATCTCTTTAATCTTTATTAAGGGAAGATTTGTTTTTTTGGCAATTTGTTTTAAATCTTCATATTCTGCTCTGGATGAGATTAACTCTCCATTCACGTATCCGTTCTTGAAGGTCACTTCAAAAGTTTCTCCACATATTTCAAATTCTTTTTTTACAAATTCTCGTTTAGCTATTCCCCGATGCATATTTGGTGCTATTCTAATTCCCAAACTTCCGGTTTCTTTAAAGATCACATCAATTAACCTGTCTCTATTTTGTTTTTGGGATATTACTTTTAAAAGGCTGCCTTGACGATTCTTCTTCATTATTATTGGGGTGATGGAAACATCACTCGCTCCAGCATCTAATAGTTTATCGAATAAATATCCGATTTCTTCACCGGTTAAATGGTCGAGATTGGTTTCGATGACATCTATTTCATCACTTTCTGAAATGTCTGATGATTCAATGATTCTTAAAACATTTGGATGGTTAAAATCTTTTTTACCTGCACCGTAACCTATATTTTTTGGTTTTATCTGTGGAATGAATTCCTTTATTTCATCACAGATTTCAGCATAAATTGCACTGCCTGTTGGGGTTGCAAGTTCACTGTCAACAGGCCCACCAATAATGGGAATGCCCTTCAGTATTTCCATAACGGCAGGTGCTGGAACAGGTATTGTTCCATGTGTTGTTTTTACTCTGCCTCCTCCTACAGCTATTGGAAGGCCGATTATTTTTTTTTCATTGAATTTAAGTGAATAATATGCGTAGATTGACCCAATTACATCTGCCACAGCGTCACTCGCTCCAACTTCATGAAAATGTATTGTATCTAAACTTTTCCCATGAACTTTCGCTTCCGCTTTGGCTATTCGCTCGAATACTTTAATCGAAGCATTTTTGATATCATCTTCCAAATCCAAATTATCAATTTTTTCAATAAATTCCGGATAATTGACTGAATGTTCATCTCTAAGCATTTTCACTTGGCAAAATGTTGAATCGATGCCTTGTTTTGTAACTTTATCAAAATTTACTTCCACTCCTCCAAAGGGTAGAGCTGATTTTTCCATTATCTCCTTTAATTCATCTTTGTTGGCACCTAAATCAACTAATGCTCCTATAATCATATTTCCAGCTATTCCGCTAGATTGTGGGTCAATAATAATTGTCATGATAAAAAATCCTTTTTAACTAGTATGATATAAAATTTAAATTAAATAATTAATATACTATATGTATAATTAATCAGGTTACAACATGAAAATTAATATCATTGAAAAGGATTATGGAGTTTGTATTAATAATCCGAAGCATTTTTTAGCGTTCAGTGACTTTGGCGTTAGTGATGGTATTGACATTGTTGAAAATGTCAATGTGGTCATGGCTAAAGATGATTTCAAGTCAACTGCTAGAAAAGCTGAAACATTTAACCAATCTAAAGGTTCATATATTGCCCAATCAACAGAATCCTTGAATTATTTCAAAAAAACCTATGGCGATTTAACCATTTTTACGTTCATGGCTAATGATGTTGTTGTTGAAGAATTTACTCAACATTTGCAAGTTGCAAACTCTCCTAAAGGTTTTGCTGATGCAAGGATTAACTTAAGCCATATTCTTTACATTGATAAAGTATTGTCTCCAAAGGATTTGTTAAAAGTCTTTAAAGTTGTAGCAAACACAAAATCCCGAGTATTTGCGAATATGCGTTTGCCATTGCATATTCAAAACATCCTGAATACTGATGATTTTCTTGCTGTTCTCTCTGATATTCCTGAAAGTGAAAATGAAAGTTTGGACATTAACAATGCAATCTATGACGATGTTGATTTCGAGGAGTTGAAAGTCCGCATTGAGGATGCAGTGGAAATAAGTATTGAGGATGCCTTTGAAAAACTTGAATTGACATTCGGAATTCTGGATTATTTTGTGGCTGAAGGAATTCTTATTGGTGATTTGGTCGATGCCGGAATGGGACTTGTTGAGGATGTTTGCGATGAGTTAAAACAAAAAATGGAGGCTCAAATTCTCAAATCTCTAAGCGATATTAATGTTGTAATGTTGATTGCTGCTGCAATGAGAACGGAAGATGATTTGAATCGAAACAGAATAAGAGAAAATGATAATTCAGATTATTTGTATGTTGGTGAAGTTTTAGGCATGGCCATTTCAAACCAGATAGCAGGCACAAAAGCAATTTTTAATTTTAAAAGGTATTATGAAGCGAAACCGGGCATTATCTATGGATTGCCTCCTGTGTTGGATGGCATTTTCGCAGGTTTAATAGCCGGTTGCATCTCTAAAATATTTGAGGAATAATTATGGAAGATGATAGTTACTTTGAAGATGAAGAATTTTCACCGATAAAATCTCTGTTGGGACTTTTAACATTTTCAACAATATTGCCGATTAGAGTTTATACTTCAATCGAGTACATGACCAAGTTAACATGGTGCTGGCCTTTCCTACATTTGATTATTGGAATTTTGGCTACTGCTTGTGGTTATATTTGCCTTAATTTCCTACATTTAAATTCATTTTTCACAGCAGCAATGGTTTATGCATTTTTAATGATTATAACAGGATATAATCATTTGGACGGAGTAATGGACATGGCAGATGGAGTCATGGTTCATGGAGATCCTGAACGCAAAATTAAAATCATGAAAGATCCTTCTGTTGGTGCCGGGGGTGTTGCAACATTATTTTTGGTGGCCAGTTTAACAGTTGCCGGACTTTACAACATCTTGGATTATAATTTCATATTTGGCATCATTGTTTGTGAAATGGTTGCAAAAACATCTTTAATCACCACTGCACTTTTGTCCGAACCGTTGGTTCCGGGAATTGGAAGCTATTTTATGTTGGAGACCACTCCTTCAAAATATTTAATCTCCACAATAATTGTCTGTGCAATTTCCTTTTTATTGGGGGGCATTGTTGGTGTATGCGGAATGATGGGAGCGATGTTTTCCGGGATCATAATAGCTTTTATTGCAAGAAGGAATTTCGTGCTGGCTAATGGTGATGTTTTGGGAATGAGCAATGAAGTTGGTCGTTTAATGGCATTATTATTCATGTCAGTAGCTTTATATTTCTTTTAAAACATTTTAACATGTTAAAATCAATATTGATTTTTAAAAAAGCATTAGTTTATTAATTAGTGGTTATATAATTAGTTTTGGTGCGATTTACCACTTACTCATGACATATATAATCACCTCCATAACTTGCATCATTCACACTATCCAACATAATTAAACACCTTCAATTTTTAGCTAGTTAAATAGTAAGTGGTAATCCATCATTCAATTCAAGCAAATTATTATATATCTCAAATTTGAAATATTAGATTAGTTATTTTTTCAAATTAATTATTTTTAATTGATAATATGAATGTGAATGTTTTAAGATTGGACCATAGATTAAAAAGAGATACTCGTATAACAACCCATGTATGTTTGACTGCCCGTGCATTTGGGGCCAGTAAGATATATCTTGCAGGCGAAAGGGATAACAAGCTCATGGATAATGTAAGGGATACTGCTTCAAGATTTGGAGGGTCTTTTGAAATAGAATACACTGAAAGTTATATGGGTGTTATTAACAAGTGGAAAGCCGACGGCGGAAAAGTGGTGCACTTAACAATGTATGGATCACAGGCTCACGAAATTGCTCCTGAGGTCAGGGAGGATGGGTCTGATATTCTGATTATTGTTGGGGGTTCAAAAGTCCCCGGAAAAGTTTATAAGGCTGCTGACTGGAATGTTTCTGTGACAACCCAGCCTCACTCTGAAGTTTCTTCACTTGCCGTATTTCAGCATTTGTTGATGGATGGTAAAGAGTTTGATTTGGAGTTTGAAAATCCGGTGCTTGAAGTCATTCCAACAGCTCACGGGAAAAACGTTAATATACAAAACGAAAATCGTTAAGATATGAAATCATCCAATCTTTTTATAGCTTTTAATTTTTCATCTTTTTTTATGCGGGCCTGGTCAAGTGCATCTCTTATTGTTTGAATGGAATTGTCGTAAACTTCCCTATCAACCGGATATGGAAAACCATCTTTTCCTCCATGTGTAAAGCTATATTTTACGGGGTCTTTCCAACTGGCAGGTTCTCCATAAACCAGGTCTGATATTAAAGCTAATGCTCTTATTTTTTTAGGTCCTATCCCTTGAAGAAGAATTAATTCTTCATAATTTTCAGGTTGGATTTCATATGCTTTTGTTAGAACCTCAAATTCCTTATCTGAAATGTCCATGTCCAAGACAGGGTGGTGTTGAGGCATTGTAAAGTCATCTAGAAGCAATTGGTTATCTTTTCTTTTAAAATATTGTCTTAAGTGGTTGGGGTTATCGTTAATCAGGTCTACACTTATTTTTTGAGCTTCTTCACTGTCTTTTGAAGACATGTTTAGGGTATTTGGGGTTGTTTTATCACATGAAATTCCGCTGTGCGGGTCATTAAGTAGTTGGTCTACTTCTTCTCCCAGCCAATGGTATCTACGAGCATATTTGTTTTCGGTATTTAGGCCCTGTTGAACAACGGCCCAATCTCCTTTTTCTGTTACAAAGAAATTATGTTGATATAATGTGTATCCGTCTTGGATACATGAATTATCAATTTTGGCAGATAATTTACTTGTTTCAATTAGTTTTTCAGTTGTTTTTGTTTTTAAATTGAATATCTCTCCGGCCCGTTTAATTCCATTCGGAGTTTTTCTGGATTTTGCACCTTTTCCTCCAGTTAGATATATCCCATGTTCTTCTGGAGATAATGCTGATTTTAAAGCACCTAGGGTGGTTGTTGTGGTTCCTGAAGAGTGCCAATCAAAACCTAAAACGCATGAGAATGCTTGAAACCAGTAGGGATTTGAAATTCTGTTTAAAAATTCATTTAAACTATACTCTTCAATGATGACTGAAGCTAAAGCTCCTGATAATTTAACCATTCTTGAAAATAACCATAATGGGGGGTGTCCTCCATGAAGGGGTAAATTAACTGCTCCTCTTCTTTGCATGAATTGTTATATATAATTGATATGTATTGGCTTTTTAGTAAGAGCATTTGAAAAGTATTGGAGTTAATTTTTTTGGCCAGCATTGTAATTTTTCAATTCATTTCTTTGAAATCTTAAAAAATGAAAATATTTATTATTTGGCTTTATAATAAATATTCATTAAATCAATCAATAATTAAGAGGTTTTTACTTTGAATAAAAAAATAGAACTGTCAATGTTTTTGATGCTGGTTCTCTTTTTTTCAATTAGTGCAGTTCAAGCAAATGAAATCAATACAACTGATTCTCAAACATTGAATTTGGATGAAGATATTCATATTCAACTTGAAAATACAACTCCATTTGAGAAATTGGAATCTGTCGATTCAAATAATTTATCCGCCAATAACGATTATGCAATTTTAAACGATAATAACAAAAATCAAACAGAAATAAAATCACCGACAACCGGAATATATCTGAACGGGTGTTTTAATGTAATCCTAAAAGATGCAAATGCAAACACAACATTGCCTAATAAGCCTGTTAACTTTATCATAAATAATGTTAATTACAGTGCCGTTACGGATAATGACGGTTTGGCTAGCATTAAATTAAATCTAAAACCGGGCAATTATAAGGTAACAGCATATTTTGCAGGTGATGACATTTATGATGCCAGCGATAACCTGACATCAACGGTTAAAATAATTCCAACAATCAAGACAAAAAACATATCCAAATATTATAAAGGAAGCACAAAATACGTTGCAACCTTTTTAGATAGTTGGGGAAAAGTTTTAACAAATACTCTGGTTAAAGTCACAGTCAACGGCAAAGCATACAGCAAGAAAACCAATAATAAAGGCGTTGTAAGTATGCCGGTGAATCTTAAGCCGGGCACCTATAAAGTCATTTCCACCAATCCTATCACAGGATATAAGATAACCACCACAGTTAAAATATTGTCCACAATCAATTCGAAAAATCTCAATAAGGTCTTGGGAGATAATAGGAAATTTGTTGCAAAATTTTTAAAAAGCAATGGAAAGGCTTTGAATAACCAATATGTTAAACTCAAAATCAACGGTAAGATTTACAATGTCAAAACAAACTTCAAAGGTCAGGCAGTTCTCTCATTTAATAATTTCAAACAGGGCATATACAAAGTAATTTCATATAATAAGGATGGGTTATCAAAAACTAACACTGTTAAACTTTTCAACATCGCAAACACTAAACTGACTTCTCATTTTTATACAATTTTACCAACAGATAAAAATAAGGAAATCAAGATTGAATTGTCCACTAGTTTGGGGGGTAATTCAAATTCTGGGAAAATCATCAAAATAAAAATTAATGGAAAAACTTATTATAGGAAAACAGATGGTGATGGTGTTGCACATCTTAATGTGGCATCATTTAAAAAAGGTTATTATGCTGTTGAATATGATTTTGATGGAAATAAATTTTTCAAGCCATCAAAAGCAAAAAATTTTGTCACAATACTTGATGGCACAAAAACATCATTTGTAGTTAAAAGCACAACCAAATTCGGTTATGGTGCAGGCACACAATTGAAAGTAGCTTTCATGGCAGGTGGTGTCCCTTTAGCTAAAAGGACTATGACCTTAAGTATTGCGGGTAAAAACTATACTAGAATTACGGATGATAAGGGAATTGTATTCATACCCATCAACCAAAAGATCGGCAAGTACAATGTAGTCTGTAAAACATACAAGCAATATAAAATTGATGGCAATTCAAAATCTTTCCAAATAACAGTCTTCAAAAGAAGCCTTCCTAAACTTGCTTGGAAAAGCGGAAGTGTATATAAGGACTATTCACAATTTTTCAAAGTATTGTTAACAGATTCCAAGGGAAAAGGCATTAATGGCGGAAATATTGTGCTGTCAATTGATTCCAATAATCGCTTTGCAAAAACATCATCGAATGGATATGCCGGATTCAGAACTAGCGTTGCAATAGGCAAATACAAGGTTTCATTTAAATTCACGGGCAATAACGAGTATCTTCCATGCTCTGCATCTAAATACATTAATGTTAAGCTTTCCAAGTTTGGTGCAGGTCTAAATGAAGCAAAAGGTGCTTCTTCAAGCGCATATCTCTACTCATCCAGCCATTGTCCTGTGAACAATGCAAAAATTAAAGCATTGGTAAAATCATTGACCCGTGGCTTAACAGATAAGATAGACAAAGCGAAATCTTTGTTTAATTATGTGAGGGACAATGTAAGCTATAGCTATTACTATGACTCTAAACTTGGAGCAGTGGGAGCACTAAACGCTAAAACAGGTAACTGCGTTGACCAAGCACACTTACTGGTCTCAATGTATCGGACAGCTGGTTTTAAAGCAAGATATGTACATGGAACATGTTTATTTGCCGACGGCATTTTCGGGCATGTCTGGACTCAGGTCTTAATAGGCAATACCTGGGTTTGCGGAGACCCGATTAATCATAAAAACTCTTTGGGAAAAGTGTTATACTGGAATACAAATTCTTATAAGTTAAATGGCAGATATGCAAGTCTTCCATTTTAATTCTATTTTTTTTATTTTAATTTTTTCATTAACATTTATTTTTTACATAAATTTCAAATTTAAACAAAACTTTAATAAGTAATGGTTACCATATTTATTAATGTTATATTTATTAACAAATTATTTAATCAAAATTATTAAGGAGCGTAATTTTTATGGCTATAGATAACGGAGATTTTGTTAGAGTAAACTTTACTGGTAAAGTTAAAGAAACTGATGAAGTATTTGATACTACTTATGATGAAATTGCACAGGAAGCAGGTATTTTTGAAGAAAATAAAACTTACAAACCAATCCCTATTGTAGTTGGTGGAAACCATTTATTACCTGCAATCGAAGAAGCTATTAAAGGATTAGAAGCTGGAGAAACCAAACATATTGAAGTAGATTCCGACAATGCTTTCGGTCCACGCAATCCTAAATTAATTCAATTAGTACCAATCAAAGAATTCAGAAAACAAGGCATGAATCCTGTTCCTGGTATGAGAATCAACTCTGAAGGAACCACAGGTAAAATATTAACCGTAAACGGCGGAAGAGTAAAAGTTGATTTCAACCACGAATTGGCAGGAAAAGACTTGATTTATGATGTTGAAGTATGTGAAGTCATTGAAGATGATGAAGAAAAAATCAAAAGTATGATTGAGTTACACTACTCAAATCCTAATGTGGACATTGATAAAACCGAAATCGACATAGTTGATGGCGTTGCAAACATCAAATTGGATGAAATGGCTAAATTCGACCAGCAATCTTACATGGACGTTACTTTTGCAAGATTCAGAATAGCTAAAGACATCTGGGACAACATCGAAGACATTACCAAAGTTAATTTCGTAGATGAATTCGAAAAAAGAGAAGAATCTTCAGATGATGAAGAAGATGAAGAATAGAATTTTCACATGAGTTATTTTTAAAATAACTCCATTACTTACTTTTTTTTTAAACAATATTTTAAATACTATTTCTGATAAACTCTCATTCATGTTAGAACTTGATGAATTATTGGCTATTTTTAATGAAGAAAAAACACTGACGATGGATGAGGAGGCTGCCTTAACTTGCAATTATTATTCTCAGGAAGCACAAAAGATTACTTGTGAACTTAACAATAAATATCATGATTTCGATGAAATTCGCGAATTATTTTCTAAATTGATAGGTAAGCAGGTTAGTGATGATTTTAGAGTTTTCCCTCCTTTCACAACAGATTTTGGAAAGAATATACATCTTGGAAAGAATGTTTTCATCAATTCAGGCTGCAGATTCCAGGACCAGGGAGGAATATATATTGGCGATAATGTGCTGGTTGGCCATAATGTTGTTTTGGCAACTCTGAATCATGATGAAAACCCTAAAAAAAGAGGTAATTTAATCCCTGCACCTATAAAAATAGGCAATGATGTGTGGATTGGATCCAATGTCACTATTCTTTCAGGAGTTACAATTGGAGAGGGGGCCATTGTTGCGGCAGGGGCTGTTGTTACAAAAAATGTTGCGGAAAATACCGTCGTTGGTGGTGTTCCCGCACGCTACATCAGAGATATCAGAATGGATTAGATTTTTTCTCCTTTGTGAATTGCTACAATTCCGGGGATTCTGTCCACATTCAGTCTGAACATGGCTTCCATGCCTTCATGTTCGAATAGAACACATTCCTTTTTTAATACTTTGCTTGTAAGCAGTGCCGCTACTGGAGGGGTTATGACAAAAATGGAATTGTTTTCATCAAGGTGTTTGGCGGTTTCATCACTCAGCATCCCTTTTCCAATATGGATTTTAACGCCATTTTTACTTAAGCAGGGTATTGTAGATTCTATTTCTTCCTTATTGCTTGTTGTTGGTGCAATTCCGGCATCACTAAATGCTGTATGCATAATTGCGCTGCCTTTTAAATCGAAAGGAACCTCATTATTCTCAATTAACTCAACTAATTGTGGAAGGGCGGCATCACGGCCTGTATAAATGGTTCCGGAAATGGTTATTTGCTGGCCCACATTAAGATTATCTAAATCGGCATCGGAAATTGGTGTAGTTAGATTTATCATAATTATTATTTTATTTTAATTTTTTATAAGTTTTTTAATTTATCACGATTTTTCATAAGATATTTAAATGTTTATTAACATATATAATTAATATTCTATATTTATTTATGATAAATATATTAGGAGATTTTAAAATTGATTATTATTGATGAAAATTTATGTAAAGGATGTCATCTTTGCTTATTCATGTGCTATAAGAATGTATATGCAATATCTCCTGAAACTAATAAAAAAGGAGTCCAGTTACCTTTTGTTAAGTTTGAAGAGAGATGTACAAAATGCGGCACTTGTGAGATTGCATGTCCTGATCAGGCTATTACAGTAGATTTACCAGAGAATTGGTGGATGAAAGAAGACAATGATGTTAACTTTAATCCTAATTTTACAAAGGAGAAATAAACATGGCGGAAGAATTTTTTATTCAAGGAAATGAAGCATGCGCTAAAGGAGCAATAGCTGCAGGCTGCAGATTTTTTGCAGGATATCCTATCACTCCATCCACAGAAATTGCAGAAACTTTAGCAAGAGAATTGCCAAAGGTCGGAGGTTCATTTGTTCAAATGGAAGATGAAATTGCTTCTGCTGGCGCTATCATAGGTGGCTCTTGGGGAGGAGCTAAATCAATGACTGCAACATCCGGACCGGGTATTTCATTAATGCAGGAAAATATAGGTTATGCATTCATGAGCGAAACTCCAATTGTTGTCGTTGATGTTCAAAGGGGTTCCCCTTCTACTGCCCAACCAACCATGGCTGCACAAGGTGATATGATGCAGGCTCGTTGGGGATCTCATGGGGATTATGAACCGATTGCATTGTCTCCATCAAGCGTCCAGGAATTCTTTGATTTCACAATAAAGGCTTTTAATTTGGCTGAAGAATACAGGGTGCCTGTTTTTGTCATGGCTGATGAAGTTATAGGTCATATGAGAGAAAAGATAGTTGTGGAAGATAATATTGAAATTGTTCCAAGAAAAAGACCTGAAAAATCAGATGACTATCTGCCGTTTGAAAATGTTGAAAATGGAACAACTCCTATGCCTGCATTCGGTGACGGTTTTAACATACATGTAACAGGGCTCACTCACGATGAAAGAGGTTATCCTGACACCAACAATCCTGAAACTCATGATAAACTTATTCAGAGAATTTGTGATAAGATCTTAAACAATAAAGATAAAATCTGCTCTGTAAAATCCGAAAAATGTGAAGATGCAGATATCATTATCGTTTCTTATGGTGCACCGGTAAGATCTGTTGTTGAAGCGGTTAACAGAACAGATAAAAAAGTCGGCTATATTAAAATTGATACTCCATGGCCGTTCCCTGATGAACAGATTGCAGAAATTACAAAGAATGCCGGCGATATACTTGTTGTTGAAATGAATTTAGGTCAGATGTATTATGAAGTTGACCGTGTTTGTAAAAGAAACTCAAATGTT
Organism: Methanobrevibacter sp.; assembly: GCF_030539555.1. Classification (GTDB taxonomy): domain Archaea; phylum Methanobacteriota; class Methanobacteria; order Methanobacteriales; family Methanobacteriaceae; genus Methanocatella. Next base: position 32,299 of record NZ_JAUNXX010000008.1, read on the forward strand.
CATTTGATGGGAGTTATCGGAGGATTATTACCTACTCCTGATGAAATAGTGGAACAGATTGATAGGATAGGAGGAAACTAAAATGACTGAACAAAAACAAAATAGATTTCTCCCTTATTTAAGAGAAGACAGATTGCCTCACATATTCTGTCCGGGATGTGGAAATGGAGCCATTATCAATGCATTTCTGGCTGCAATGGAAAAGGCTGAAATGGATTTTGATAATATTGCAATGGTTTCTGGAATCGGATGTTCTTCAAGAATTCCAGGATATCTGAAATGCGATTCTCTCCATACTACTCATGGAAGGGCATTAAGTTTTGCAACCGGTCTCAAAACAGCAAATAAAGACTTGGATGTGGTTGTATTTACTGGTGATGGTGATGCAGCATCCATAGGGGGCAATCATTTAATTCATGCAGCTAGAAGAAACATTAACCTTACTGTAATATGTATCAATAATAATATTTATGGTATGACTGGTGGTCAAATCAGCCCTACATCTCCTAAAGGCAGTTTTGGAACAACTGCACCATATGGTAATCAGGATACTCCATTCAATTTAGCAGAACTTGTTGCCGCAGCAGGTGCAACTTACTCTGCAAGATGGACTACTGTTCAAATGGAAAACCTTGTTTTATCCATTAAGGACGGATTAAAAAACCCTGGGTTTTCATTTATTGAAGTTGCAACTCAATGCCCAACTTACTTCGGCCGTAAGAACAAATTGAAAACACCTACTGCAATGGCAGCCGTTATGAAAGCGAACACTGTCTTCAAATCTGCTGCAGATAGGATGAGACCAAAAGAATTGGAAGGAAAAATTGTAGTTGGTGAATTTGCAAATACTCAAAAAAGCGAATTCACAGAAAACATTGATAAAATTAGTGTAGAGAAATCTGGTAAGAAAACTCTTATCAATTCTGCATATGAAGCGGAGTTATAGGTGGATAAAATGAGAACTGAAATTAGAATTTGTGGATTTGGAGGTCAGGGAATTATTCTTGCAGGTATTATCTTAGGTAAATCTGCAAGCCTTTTTGATAATAAGGAAGCTGTTCAAACCCAATCATATGGTCCTGAAGCTCGTGGGGGAGCTTCTAAATGTGAAGTTGTTATAAGTGACAGTGAAGTTGATTATCCGAAGGTTCAAAGTCCAGATATTTTGGTGGCCATGTCCAACGAAGCTTTAATGAAATATATTGTGGATTTAAAGGATGAAGGAATATTGATTGTTGATCCCGGAACAACCGATGTTGAGGATGTTAGGGAATTTATCGATGAGCATAATATTAAAGTTTATGAGGCTCCTGCAACCAAAACAGCTACTGATGAGATTGGATTAAAAATCGTAGCCAATATTGTTATGGTCGGAGCTATTACAAAAATTACTAAAGTTATATCTAAAGAAGCGGCTATTAAAGCTATTGAAGTTAGTGTTCCTAAAGGAACCGAAGAAAAAAATATTGCTGCTTTTGAGGCAGGATATGCTTTAGCGGAATAGGTGTTATAATGAGATTTTTTGAAAATGTAGCTAAACAGATTTTTAATCAGGAAGGCATTCCAATATTGGAAGGGCATGTTGCATACTCTCCGGAAGAGGCGATGACTATTTCTTCTGAGATGGATGTTCCTGTTGTTATCAAAGCGCAAGTTTTAACCGGTGGTAGAGGTAAAGCCGGAGGTGTTAAATTTGCAGACAATCCTGGTGAAGCCTTAAAAGTTGCTGATGAAATTTTAGGAATGGAAATTAAAGGTGAAAAGGTAAAACATCTTTTAATTGAAGAAAAGGCCGAAATTCTCAACGAATTTTTTGTAACAGTATCTGTTGATAGGGGTGCTAGAAGACCTGTAATTTTGGCAAGTAAGGAAGGTGGGGTTGAAATTGAAAACCTTGCAAAAACCAACCCTGAAAAAATTATCAAATACTATCCAAACCCATTACTTGAATTTTTACCGTATGAAGCACGTGAAATTGCACGTAAAATGGGTGTTTCGTCTGAATTGATCTCTCCGATGGGAGACATGATCTGGAAATTGTACAATGTATTCACTAAATATGATGCCGATACTGCTGAGATAAATCCATTGGTTTTAACTCCTAACGGATTAGTTGCGGCTGATGCTAAAATGGTTGTCGAAAACGATTCTCTATTCAGACATCAGGATTTGGTTGACAGACTTCATTATAAGAAAAAAGCTGTTGACTTTGTACAACTGGATGGTGACATTGCTGTAATCGGTAACGGTGCAGGTTTGACTTTAACTGCAATGGACATGATCAAGCTTAACGGCGGAGAACCGGCAACATTCTTGGATATCGGTGGTGGAGCTTCAGAGCACATTATCAATCAGGCTTTAAACATTGTATTGAACTATGACCCTGTTAAGGTGGTATTTTTAAATGTTTTAGGAGGTATCACTAAAGCAGATGATGTTGCTCGTGGAGTAATCAAAGCTTTGGAACAAGCTGACCGTAAAGTGCATATTGTTATCAGATTGACCGGAACCAATGAGGAAGAAGGTCAAAGGCTTTTGGAAGAGGCTGGAATTCCATTTGAAACCTCAATGGAAAAGGCTGCTCTCAAGGCTGTTGAACTTTGTGAAGAGTTGAAAGCTGAAGGGAAGTAAATGAAGTTTTTTGCCATAAATGGGTCCCCAAGAAAAAATTGCAGCACTGCTCAGCTTCTTGATAAGTCCCTTGAGGGAGTAAGGTCTATCATTTCGGATGCTTCAACTGAAAGGATAGATTTATACGACTTTCCTTTTCACGGATGCATGAGCTGTTTTGCATGCAAACGAAAAAACGGGAAACATTACGGCAGATGCGCTCAAAAAGATGATTTAAAACCTATTCTGGAAAAGATTGTTGAAGCTGACGGTATTATATTGGGTTCTCCAATCTATTTCAGTGATGTTACTGGAAATATGAGGTGTTTTCTGGAAAGATTCATGTTTCCGTTCACAGCTTATAGTAAAACAGAAACTGTTGAACATAAGAAAATGCCGATGGCTTACATTTACACAATGAATGCTTCTGAAGAGTTTTCTCATCAGATAGGTTATCATGATTTGCATGGTCACTTTGAGATGGCTTTAAGCATGGTGTTCACTAAGCCTGAAAATCTCTATGTCTATGAAACATATCAGTTCAGGGATTATTCAAAGTATGTTTCAGACGCATTTGATGAAAAGGAGAGAAAACATATTAGAAAAACACGTTTTCCAAAAGATTTGGAGTCTGCATTTGAACTTGGCCGCAGTGTTGCTATTCGAGCAGGACAACTCGGCTGATTTCAGATTCATTAACCAACTCTTTACCGCATTCATCACCTATTTTTTTTGCAAATTCTTTTACTTCATTAAATAACGGCATATTGTCGAGTGTTAATCTGTCACGTGATGAGCCAACACACATGTATGCTTTAACTTCCACAAAATCGGGGTCCGCTTTTTTAATTAGTTTTGCATATTCTTCTGGTTTTTCCATATTCCTTCCCCTGACGCATGTGTTTCTTATGCATGTGCGTGAGTTGAAACTTGCCAATGTTTCAAGTGATTCATTTAAATTGTTCCAAGCATCATTTATTCTGGGTCTGCACACGGAATTAAATGTTTTCTCGTCAGGCGCATCCAAGGAAAGGTATAGTTGATAGGGATCGTTTTCCAGGTTTCTTAATCTGTCAACGCACTGGCCATTACTGACGACAAATGTAGTAAAGTCACGGCGGTTAAACTCACCAATCAGTTCATCGATTTTGGGATAAAGTGTGGGTTCGCCCGCTAATGAGATGGCGGCATTAGTCGGATTTTTCATTTCTTCCAATTTTTTCCTGTTTGCTTTGTCATTTCCATAAAATCCGCATAGTAAATTATTTTGCGCTTTAATAGCTCCGTCAATTATAGTTTTAGGGTCATCATATTCCTCATCTTCCCAGCTGGTTTGTGTATAAGTCAGGTCCCTCCAACAGAATTCGCATTCCTGCTGACAGTTTGGAACAGCAGGAGACATCTGAAGGCATCTGTGTGACTTGATTCCATAGAATTTCTCTTTATAACAGACTCCTTTATCTACAATACTTTGTCGTGTCCAATGGCATGTCTTTACTGCGGCGTGGCCATGGAATCCAACGAATCTATATCCGCTTTTTTCTAATTTTTCAATTTGGTTTTTATTGAATGACATAAAATCATTTCTATATTTACTTTTGGTAGTATATACATTTTTACAAGAAGATATTGTTCTAACAAATATTAAACAATATTCTAATATAAATAACAATAATTATTTAAACATTCAATTATCATAATTTATTTTATGAATTTATGGAATAAAAGTCAGGAGATATTATTTTTTAATAATTCCAGGTCTTTTGCTTCGATATCTCAATTATTTAACAAAACCGATGATGGAAGGCATGTTGCATATTGGCCAAAAGATTATAAAGGTAAAAAATCGACATTGCAGGCTAGAAATTCGTTAATAGGGAATTTCACTGAAAAATATGTAATGGATTTGTTCACTTCGATTATTGGTGAAGAGTTCCATGTTGTTCAGCAGGCCCAAATTCCTGCATTGGGCATTTCCTCATCATCTCCTGCAGACATTGTAGTTTCAGGGGTGGACAAAAAAATTCTAAAGCCCTCTGACGTAAAATTGATTTGTGAAGTTAAAATGTCTCTTGTTTGGAATTGGGAATATGATGTTGAAAATGATCATCTTGTTGAAATTGGCGATTATAGATATCATCAGGGAAAACCAAGTTTCACACGTTCAGATTCAATCTTGAAGGCCATAGGGAAATGTATTGATATTAGAGTTTCAAGCAGGCTTGCATCAAAAATACCTATCATTGTTTTGGGTAATGCTCCTTTGTCAAATGGATTTTGCAAAAAAGCAGATCATCTAAAAAAAGCAGGCATTATTCAGGGATTTTGGTCTTTAAATCCTTTTCCTCTTAATCATGGAAACACTAGAAAAACAACTCCTGAGGGGGGTTTTGTCAAATTTGATGATGTGGATGAATTAAATAGTTCCTTGAACAAATTATTTAATCGGGATTTAAACTTTTTTTCAGGCATGATTAATCCAACTGAATTGGGAAAAGTTATTGAAATCGCCAATTGCGAAAGGGATTATGAGAAAAAAGGATTAAAATTTTTAAGTTTGATGAAGGAGATTTAGATGGCTAGAAAAACAAAAACAACTTCTTTCGGTTCTATTGTGCGTGAAAGCCATGATTCAAGAAAATTTTACAGTTCAAAAGTTTTTTCACAATTCAAAATTCAAGAAAACATAGAATTTGAAGAAAATGAAATTCCTAAAAAGGACTTAAACAGGCTATATTGCAAATCCAGTGAAAATATGGATGAGATACCAGATAACAGTATTCATCTGATGATTACATCCCCTCCATACAATGTCGGAAAGGAATATGATGATGATTTGACATTGGAGGAATATTTAAGTTTATTGGCCTCTGTTTTTAGTCAATGTTACGATAAACTGGTTACTGGAGGCAGAGCCTGTATTAACATAACCAACATCGGAAGAAAACCCTATTTGCCACTGCATGCGATGGTGATTGAGATAATGTTGGATTTGGGCTTTCTGATGAGAGGTGAAATCATTTGGGACAAGTCAGCCAGTGCAGGAGGGTCTTGCGCATGGGGAAGTTGGATGTCAGCATCCAATCCTGTCCTTAGAGACTTCCATGAATACATTCTGGTCTTTTCAAAGGAATCCTATTCCAAAAACAAGATGCAGGATAAAAGAGATACCATTTCACGCGACGATTTCATTCAATGGACAAAGAGCGTTTGGACATTTCCGGCAGTGAATGCTAAAAAAATAGGCCATCCAGCCCCTTTTCCGATTGAACTGCCTCATAGGTTGATAAATCTGTATAGTTATGAGGGGGATATTGTTTTGGATCCGTTTTGCGGAAGCGGAACAACTTGTATTGCTGCACTTCAGAACAATAGGTCATATATTGGATATGATATTAAAAAAGAATACATTGACCTTGCCAATAATAGAATTAATAATCATAACTTTTTTTAATATAAATAATCATATATTATAATAATATAAGGCAGGCGATATTATGGATACACCAATTGTAATATTAAATTATAAAACATATTTGGAATCAAGTGGAACAAAGGCATTGGATTTGGCACATGACCTTGAAAGTGCTTCTAATGAATCTGGAATTACTATGGTTGCAGCCCCTCAAGCTGCCGATATTTACAGAATCAGCGAAGAAACTTCTCTTCCGATTTTTGCACAACATATTGATCCGATTTCTCCAGGCGGACACACTGGATCCAATTTGATTGATACTTTAATAGAATCTGGAATTAGTGGTTCATTAATTAATCATTCTGAAAATAGGATGAAGTTGGCGGATATTGATGAAGTCATAAAAATGTGCAATGCCAATGAAATAGAGTCTTGTGTTTGCACTAATAATATTGAAACTTCAAAGGCAATAGCTGCTCTTGCTCCAACTGCTGTGGCTGTTGAACCTCCAGAATTGATTGGTACAGGCATTCCAGTTTCCCAAGCACAGCCGGAAGTTGTTGAAGACAGTGTAAAAGAAGTTAAAGCTATCAACAAAGATGTTAAAGTTTTATGTGGTGCGGGAATAACTACTGGTGATGATATGAAGGCAGCAATGGATTTGGGTGCTGACGGGGTATTGCTTGCATCAGGAATCATTAAAGCTGAAAGTCCAAAGAACGCTTTGCTTGATTTGGTAAGTAAATTATAACAATATTATTGAGTGAGATAAATGGCTGAATTTAATACAATTGATGATTTTGACGTTGAAGATAAAACTGTGCTTGTTAGAATTGACATTAACTCTCCTGTGGATCCAAGTTCCGGAATCATTTTGGATGATACAAGATTGAAATTGCATGCTCAAACTGTTAAGGAATTGTCTAATAAAGGGGCTAAGGTTGTGCTTCTAGCTCACCAAAGCCGTCCGGGTAAAAAGGATTTCACAACTTTATCTCAGCATGCCGAAGCGTTATCCGATATTTTGAATTTGAAAGTAAAATATGTTGACTCATTATTTTCAGGTTCTGCTAAAGAAGCTATTAATGGTTTAAAACCTCATGAAATTCTTTTGCTTGAAAATGTTCGTTTCTTTTCAGAGGAAACTCTTTCAAGAACTCCTGAAGAGCAATCAAAGACTTTGCTCGTGAGACATTTATCTCCTCTGATTGACTATTTTGTCAATGATGCTTTTGCAGCAGCTCACAGGTCCCAAGCTTCATTAGTAGGATTCACTGTCAACACTCCTTCTGCGGCAGGCAGGGTAATGGAAAAGGAATTAACTGTAATTCAGGATGCTTTGGACAATGTGGTTCATCCTTGCGTATTCCTGCTTGGAGGGATGAAACCGGATGATTCTATTGATGTTATGGAAAATGTATTGAGCAACGGCACTGCAGATTCTATTTTGACAACAGGTATTGTTGGTAATATTGTATTGTGGGCTTCCGGTGCTGATATAGGTCAGGTCAACAGAGATTTCATTGTAAGTAAGGGTTATGAAGATATGGTTGAAAAATCCAAAGAATTGATTGAGAGATTTGGGGACAAGGTAAAATATCCTATTGATGTTGCCTGTGAAATTGATGGTGAAAGAGTAGACGTTGATTCTGGCGAAATTCCTAATGAAGCTATTTTTGATATTGGTGTAAAGACCATAGCATTTTATGCAAAGGAAATCAGGGATGCCCAAACAATCTTTGCAAATGGGCCTGCGGGAGTATTTGAAGATCCTAAATTCGCTATGGGCACTGAAGATTTGATTAATGCGATGGCAAAGTCTGAAGGATTCTCATTAATTGGTGGAGGACATATTGCGGCTGCTACTGCAGGACTTGGATTGGAAGATCAGATGAGTCATTTGAGCAGTGGTGGTGGTGCTTGCATTAGCATGCTGGCCGGTAAAGAGCTTGCTGCAGTGGAAGCTTTAAAAAACAGTAAAAAATAATTTTTTTTACTTTTATTCTTTTTTTTTAAGTGATATATGGAGAATTTAGCTAATTTCACTTTCAAGAATTGCCTTATCCTTGATTTAATAAAATAATGGAGAATAATTTTATTTTAATTTTATTTCTATTTTCATTTCATCAAATGAAATTCTAATTTTGCATATTTTGGCTATTTTTCGCATTGAAAGAGTTAATTATTGCTCTAAATTCTGATTGCAAAAGTATTTTAAAATAAAAATTAGCTATTAAAGATATTTAATAGCTCTTCTGATGATTTTTTAGGATTGTCGGAACTCATTATTGCGCTTACAACAGACAGTCCTGCTATTCCTGTGTCTGTCAGCTGATTTGCATTATCCAAATTGATTCCTCCAATAGCCACAACAGGAATATCAATGCTGTCAACAATTTGAATTAATTCCTCTTTTGTAACTGAAGGTGCATCATCCTTGGTGGCTGTTGGAAATACTGCTCCAGTTCCGATATAATCAGCACCATCGCTTTCAGCCTTTTTTGCTTCATTAATTGTGGCTGCCGAAACGCCCAATATCTTATTTTGACCGATTAATTTTCTTGTGACATCACAAGGCATGTCTGATTGCCCAACATGCACTCCATCTGCGTCAATGGCAAGTGCTATATCAACCCTGTCGTTAATAATCAGTGGCACATTGTATTTTGCTGTTATTTCTTTAACTTTCAAGGCCAAATTATAAAAATCAAGTGTATCTGCTGTTTTTTCTCTAATCTGAACTACAGTGACTCCACCTTTTATTGCCTCTTCAATTGTGTTTAGGAATTTCTCCACATTGTCGCTGTTGTCTGTGACAAGATAGAGGGATAGGTCTATGCTGTTCATAATATCATGATATTTGATTCGTTAACCAAACTTTCAGTGTTGGTTTTGTAAAGGTAATCTATTAAATAGGCTCTGAATGAACCGGTTCCTTCATCATTATCTTCCACTTTTGCTCTTGCCTTTTCACCGGCAATATCCATTGCTAAAATTGCAACTAATGCTCCTTCAAAAGGTGTTGATCCTCCGATGCAGCTGCCAACAATTGAAGATAGCATACAACCGCTTCCGGTAATCAATGGCATCATGTCATCTCCGTTATCGATTGCCACGGTTGTTTTCCCGTCACTTAATATGTCAATCGGACCGCTTGCAAGAATTGTTGTATCTAAGTTGTTTGCAAGTTCTTTTATGATTTCACCGTTAGCTTTTAAGTTTTCTTCGTTAATTATGTCATCAACATTTACGTCAACACCTTTTGCGATGTTATTTTCATCGATAACTCCAGTCAGTTTTGCTATTGCTTTTATTTCACTTATGTTTCCTCTTATCGCGGTTATTTTGTAATTGTTTAGGAGATTTAATGTTGTTTCGTTTCTAAGAGCTGTAACTCCGACTCCTACTGGGTCTAATATTATTGGTGTATTGGTTTTGTTTGCAACTTCGGCACTTATATTCATGGAATTGATTTGTTCTTTGCTTAATTTACCGATGTTTATTACTAAAGCGTCAGCTATTGTTACCACTTCTTCAAGTTCTTCTGCGTCTTCAGCCATGAATGGTGACCCTCCAATTGCTAGAACTGCGTTTGCACAATCGTTGATTGTAACTGAATTTGTTATGCAGTGTGTTAATGGATTTTTTTCTTTGATTTGTGTGTATGTTTCATCAATTCTTTCCAGTAATTCTTTTTTGCTATTTATCATGATTATTAATTATAAATTATCTCATATTTATATTTTTAATATATTTTGCTTAGTTTATAGTAAAGTATTTAAAGTACTTATAACATAAATTACATTGTTCTATAATATGGAGCTAAGCCTCGGTGGCTCAGTCTGGTAGAGCGCGAGACTTGTAATCTCGTGGTCGCGGGTTCAATTCCCGTCCGGGGCTTTTTAATTCATGTTTCTATTTTGATTTTTCAGTATTTTTTTCAAAATATAGTAACATTTATATAATAGAATGCATAAATTATTATTAGTATGCTATCTCATACATATTTATGTGTGGGTCCGTAGGGTAGCTTGGTCGATCCTTTGGGCTTTGGGAGCCTGAGACTCCGGTTCAAATCCGGGCGGACCCATTGTCCCGCCTTAGCTCAATTTGGCAGAGCGTTGGACTGTAGATCCAAATGTTGCTGGTTCAAGTCCGGCAGGCGGGATTCTAGAAATTATTTATTTATTGTCATAGGTTATTTTTTGGAAAATATTGTAATTTTCCGAAATGTTTATATATGATGACTAATATAGTAATTGATAGTGTATTATTACATGATATTATTTAAGTATTTCTTGCCCTGGTGGTGTAGGGGCTATCATGTGGGCCTGTCGAGCCCGCGACTCGGGTTCAAATCCCGGCCAGGGCGCTTCGAATACTAAATGATAACATATATCTCATAGGCCTGTAGCTCAGTCTGGCAGAGCGCTTGGCTTTTAACCAAGCGGCCGCGGGTTCAATTCCCGTCAGGCCTGTTTCTAATTTTATATTTTAACTTTTCTATTTGGAGGAAAATAATTTGAAAATTGATATTCAAGACCATAAACTTGTACCAACACACGAAATCATGACCGAAGAAGAAATTGCTGAGGAATTTGGTGATGTTGAGTATGATTTTAAAGACCTTCCTAAAATAAGATCTGATGACCCGGTTGTTAAAGCCATTGAAGCAAAAGCGGGCGATGTTTTGAGAATTACCCGTGAAAGTCAAACAGCTGGTGTATTTATCACTTATAGAATAGTAGAAGGTTAATTCAAATATAATTTTAGAGTAGTGAAATTTAATATAGTATAATTTCTGTGTTTTTTTGTTTTTTAGAAATTCATATAATAAATTTAACTTAGTTTGAGAGGAATTATCTTATAGGAGATAGTTATGAGTAAATTAAGAATAATGATTAAATGAATTAGTTTTATTATTTACTTTTATTTAGTTTATTATTTTTATATAGCGTTTACGTAAATGCTGGAGGAAGTCCATGACAGAGAATAATTGGAAATTAGTTGATGCATTTTTCGATAAATATGATTTAGTAGATCACCATATTAAATCATATAATGACTTTGTAAATAATAGGATTCAAAATATCATTGATATTACTGAACCTATTACATTAGATGATGGAAAATACACTTTAAAAACTGGTAAAGTACGTATTGAAAAACCATCTAATAAAGAAGCAGACGGATCAAGCAGTATCATTGATCCAACTGAAGCAAGACTTAGAAATTTAAATTATTCTGCAGATATGTACCTTGAAATGGCATTAAATGAAGAAGGGGAAGACAATCCTTTAGAGGAAGTATATATTGGTGAATTGCCAGTAATGCTTAAATCAGATATTTGCCACCTCAATGGCCTTACTGCTGAAGAATTAATTGAAAAACATGAGGATCCTCAAGATTTAGGAGGTTACTTTATTGTAAACGGTTCAGAAAGGGCTGTTGTCACAATGGAAGAAATCGCTCCAAACAAAATCATCCTTGAACGTTTGGATGAAGTAGAAGACAGACATGCAAAAGCTGTTGTTACTTCAATCAAAAGTGGTTTTAGAGCTAGAATTACATTGGAATACAAAAAACCACGTAAAAATGGAGTATTTTTAAGAATTTCCTTCCCATATCTTCCAGGAGAAATTCCATTAGTTATCCTTTTAAGAGCTCTTGGATTGGCTACTGATGAAGAAATCATTACAGCAATCTCTGATGACAATAACTTCCAGATGATGATTGCAGACGATATTCAAGTTTCACTTGAAGCTTTAAAACTGGACCAAAATGAAATGGACGGCATGTCCCTTGAAGAAAGAAGGGAATACATGCAGAATGCTGCTATTAGATACATAGGTAATAGGGTAGCTAAAAACATGCCTAGCGATTATCGTACAAAACGTGCAACCGATGTTATAAATCGTTATCTGTTGCCTCATATGGGTACTGAACAAGAAAGATGTTATGATAAAGCGATTTACTTGGCTGAAATGACTGAAATGTTATTGGAAGTTATTGAACAAAAAAGAGAACCTCACGATAAGGACCATTATACTAATAAAAGACTTAGAGTTTCTGGTGATTTAATGGAAGACTTGTTCAGAGTTGCTTTCACTAATTTAACCAGAGATATGAGTTATCAACTTGAAAGAAGCCTTTCTCGTGGTAAAGAACTTTCAATTAAGCAGGCTGTTCGTAGTGATGTTTTAACTGAAAATATTAAACACGCTATTGCTACCGGAAATTGGGTAGGTGGAAGAGCTGGTGTTAGTCAGTTATTGGACAGAACTAGTTACATGGGTACATTATCTCACTTAAGACGTGTTGTATCTCCGTTAACCAGAAGTCAACCTCACTTTGAAGCAAGAGATTTACATCCAACTCAATTTGGAAAGATATGTCCAAACGAAACTCCTGAGGGACCTAACTGTGGTTTGGTAAAGAATTTAGCTTTAATGTGTAATATTTCTGAAGGTTCTGATGAACAAGAAATTATAGATGTTATTGAAAATATGGATGTATTAATCGAATAAGCTATTAGGAGGGAATTTTTTGCAAAAGTGTAAAATTTACATAAATGGTGAACTTCTCGGGGCTTGTGAAAATCCGGTTGAGTTTACTCAAGAGATGAGAGAAAAAAGAAGAAACGGTGAAATCTCTCATGAGATGAACATTACTTATTATGAAGATAACAATGAAATTTATATATTTAATGATCCAGGAAGAGCAAGAAGACCATTAATTATTGTTAAAGAGGGTGTGCCTCTCCTCAAGGATGATCATTTAAATAAAATCGCTAATGGAAAATTAAAATGGGATGATTTGATAGACAACGGTCTCATAGAATACTTGGATGCTGAAGAGGAAGAAAACTCCTACATTGCAATGTCTTTAGCTGAGTTGAACGAAGAACACACTCACTTAGAAATTGACCCGGCTACAATGCTAGGAATTTGTGCCGGAATTATTCCATTCTCTGATCACAACTCCTCTCCAAGGAACACAATGGAAGCGGGAATGACAAAACAGGCTTTAGGTTTATATGTATCCAACTATGCATTACGTACTGATACCAGAGCACACTTATTACATCATCCGCAAACTCCTATCGTAAAAACACGTATTATTGATTCAACTAATTATGATTTAAGACCATCCGGTCAAAACTTTGTTGTGGCTTTAATGTCTTATGAAGGATACAACATGGAAGACGCAATGGTTATCAACAAAGGAGCTTTGGAACGAGGTTTAGCAAGATCTTCTTTCTTCAGAGCTTATGATACTTCAGAAAAAAGATATGCTGGTGGACAAGTCGATAAATTTGAAGTGCCTGATAAAAATATCAAAGGATACAGATCCGAGGAAGCTTACAGAAACCTGGATGACGATGGTGTAGTCAACCCAGAATCTGTGGTTAAATCCGGAGATGTATTGATAGGTAAAACTTCACCACCAAGATTCTTGGAAGAGGACTTCGGCACTGTTGCTGATAGAAGAAGAGAGACTTCCGTAACTGTAAGACATGGTGAAAAAGGTATTGTCGATGCAGTTCTTTTATCCGAGACTGTTGAAGGTTCAAGATTGGCAAAAATTAGAGTAAGGGATACAAGGCAACCTGAATTCGGAGATAAATTCGCATCAAGACACGGTCAGAAAGGGGTTGTCGGTTTGATTTTATCCCCTGAAGACATTCCATTCACAGAATTCGGTGTCGTACCTGATTTAATAGTTAACCCTCACGCTATTCCTTCAAGGATGTCTATTGGACAAGTGCTTGAGATGGTTGCCGGTAAAGCGGGCTGTCTTGAAGGCCAAAGGGTTGATGCAACTCCATTCAATCAAACTCTTGAAGACGAAATCAAACAGCAGCTTATCAACAACGGATTTGAATCTGCAGGATGTGAATCATTATACAGTGGAGTGACCGGTGAAAGATTGGATGCTGAAATATTTGTGGGAGTAGCTTACTATCAAAAATTACACCACATGACTACTGATAAAGTTTACGCTCGTTCCAGAGGTCCAGTGCAAGTACTTACACGTCAACCTACAGAAGGTAGGGCACGTGAAGGTGGTTTAAGATTTGGAGAAATGGAAAGAGATTGTCTTATTGCACATGGTGCAGCATTAACCTTAAAAGAAAGACTTTTAGATGAATCAGACAAATATGAAGCTATTGTCTGTGAAAACTGTGGTATGCTAGCAGTATTCGATAAAAATAAAAATAAGAAATACTGTCCTATCTGTGGAGATGTGGAAACATATCCGGTTGAAATTTCATATGCATTTAAATTATTATTAGACGAACTTAAGAGTTTATGTATTTTCCCTAAATTAGTTTTAGGAGACAAAGCATAATTAAATCGATATAAGGAGCCAACACATGAAAGGATTTATCAAAAAAATTGAGCAAATAAATTTTGGGCTAATGTCTCCTGATGACATTCGTGAAATGTCTGTTGTTACTGTTGAAACTCCAGATACCTATGAGGATGATGGTTTTCCTATTGAAAAAGGTTTAATGGATCCTCGTTTAGGTGTTATTGACCCAAGTTTAGTTTGTAGAACTTGCGGTTTCAGAGGTGGGGACTGTCAAGGTCACTTCGGAAGTATTGAACTTGCAAGACCTGTTATTCACATTGGTTTTGGTGATGTAATCCATAAAATTTTACGTTCAACATGTAATAGCTGCGGCCGTATTCTCTTGCCTCAGGATGTCATTGATGATTATAGCAATAAAATCTCTGAAGCGATGGAAAACAGGGAAAGCATATCCGACATTTTGAAAAAGTTACAGACTGAAACCAAAAAAGTCGAAATGACAGATGCCAAACAGGAAGAAATAGTTAAAAAGATCATGGATGAAGTATATCCTGAAGAAAATGATGATTATGATGCTGCAGATAGGGAAGATATATTATTAAACATCCTGGACCAGCTCTATGCAGAAGCATACATGGAAAGGTTCGAAACCGAGGAAAAACCTCAATTCAAATACATTGACCCTAAATTGCTTTGTCCTCATTGTAAGAAAAACCAATCTTTAGATGACATTGAAGCAAGCTACAGTATAATTGAAGCTAAAAATTCCGATGAACTTAAAAAGATTCATGATAAAGTAGTTGCAGATATAGAAGATGAATACGAGAAAAAGATTCAAAAGATAGATAACAAAATCGAGAAGCTTCAAAATGCAGCTGATGAAAACCCTGACGAAGAGCTTGATGAAGATGCAATTTCTGATTTGGAAAATGATAAAGCAAATATCATCGCTGAATTCGAGGAAAAATCCGAATCAAAAATTGAAAAAGAGATTAAAAAACGCACTAAAGATTTCGTGAAAGCTTACTTACAGGACTTAGTTCAGGAACCTATTCTTTTGGACAAGCCGGTTACCATTCGCCAAGGCGATTATAAATTGACCGCATCTGAAGTAAGGGAAAGACTTGAAAACATCTCTGATGAAGACTCATTTGTTTTAGGTGTAAACCCTGAAGTTGCAAGACCTGAATGGTTAGTGCTAACAGTATTGCCTGTTCCTCCTGTAACCGTAAGACCGTCAATTACATTGGATACCGGTGAAAGGTCAGAAGACGACTTGACCCACAAGCTTGTGGACATCCTACGTATCAATCAACGTTTACTTGAGAATATGGAAGCTGGAGCTCCACAACTAATTGTTGAGGACTTATGGGAATTATTACAATATCACGTTACAACTTACTTTGATAATGAAGCAAGTGGTGTTCCTCCTGCAAGACACAGGTCAGGCAGACCACTCAAAACCTTAACTCAAAGGTTAAAAGGAAAAGAAGGAAGATTCAGATCAAACCTTTCCGGTAAACGTGTAAACTTCTCAGCACGTACTGTAATTTCACCAGACCCAAACATCAGTATCAATGAGGTCGGTGTTCCTGAAATGATTGCAAAAGAAGTAACCGTGCCTGTTTATGTAAATGAATGGAACATTGAAGAGATGAAAAAATACATCCAGAACGGTCCTGACATACACCCTGGTGCCAACTACGTAATCAGAAACGACGGAAGAAAAATCAGAGTACGTACAGAAGAAACCAAAGAGTTAATACTTGAACAACTGGAACCTGGTTTCATTATTGAAAGACACCTGAAAGATGGAGATATGGTTTTATTCAACCGTCAGCCATCCCTTCACAGAATGAGTATGATGGCACACGAAGTAAGGGTACTTCCATACAAAACTTTCAGATTAAACTTATGCGTATGTCCGCCATACAATGCAGACTTTGACGGAGACGAAATGAACATGCACGTATTCCAGACTGACGAATCCCGTGCTGAGGCCAAGTCCCTGATGCGTGTACAGGAACACATTCTCTCTCCAAGGTTCGGTGGACCTATTATTGGTGCAATTCACGACCACATTTCTGGAGCTTACCTTTTAACCAGGGATGGTGTTGAATTCACAGAAGAAGAAGCTTTACAGATTATCCGTAAATCTCACTTGAAAATACCTGAATTCAAATCAAATCAGTGGATCTTAAAATATGACCCTGATTTCAGTGAAGATTCATTTATCTATAAGGATAAAGGTGAGAAATGGACAGGTAAAGAACTGTTCTCATTATTACTACCTAATGACTTGAACTTATCATACAGTGCCGAGATTTCAAAATGTCCTGTCGTATACCCTGCCGAAGATGCTACCGTTGTCATTAAAAACGGTATTTTGACTCAGGGGGTTATTGATGAATCCGCATACGGATCATTTTCAGGTAAAATCTTGGACAAAATTGTTAAGGAATATGGTCCTGGAAGAGCAAAAGAATTCTTAGACCGTTCCACTGACCTTGCAATCTGTGGAATTATGAAAACCGGAATTACCACATCATTGAATGATGAGGAAATTCCTACCGAAGCTCAAGACCGTATTAACGAGCACTTGGATAATAAAATGGCTGAAGTAGATAAACTTGTAGAGTCATATGAAGAAGGATATCTCCAAGCTTTGCCTGGTAGAAGCCTAGAAGAGACTTTAGAGATGAAAATCATGCAGGTTCTCGGGGAAGCTAGGGACATGTCCGGTCAAATTGCAGAAAACTACCTTACTATGGGTAAGCAATCCGACGATGATTCATATGAACATGTGATGGCTGTAGAAAACCACTCTGTAGTAATGGCACGTACTGGTGCAAGGGCATCCATGCTGAACCTTACTCAGATTACTGCTTGTGTAGGTCAACAGGCGGTTAGGGGTGGACGTATCGAAAGAGGATACTTGAACAGAACCTTGCCTCACTTCAAGAAAGGTGAGTTAGGGGCAAAAGCTAAAGGATTTGTACATTCAAGTTATAAATCCGGTCTTGACCC
>NZ_JAUNXX010000127.1 GCF_030539555.1 Methanobrevibacter sp.
GATTAACCATACATATTCCCCATACTGAACCTACTATTAACAGTTTTAGTAAAGGGATATCATTTACACCGCTAAAAATATTATCTAAAGAACTAACTCCTCCAAAAACCAAAAAAGATAAAGCAGTAAAAATACCGACCAGAGAAATTAACTCTCGATTAAGTTCTGCTGCAATTGGTTTTGTCGCTTCTTCAACTGATTTTTTTGCTAAAGCATTAAAATATTCTTCTTCTTTTGCAATCTGCTCATACTGCCTTTGCGCTAAATTTACATGATCCCAAAATTTTAACAAATACTTTTTTGTTAATGCTATCGTATCCGTATCTTTATCTAAATTTTTCTCTTGGAATTCGTCTCCATTAGCATAATCAATAACACATCTCAGATTGCTGACTATTGATCCCTCTCGATCTTTATGTTCAGAGACTTTATTTTTCTCTGGAACGATACTAAAAATATAGGTAGTAATGGATGAATAAACTAGTCTATTGTCATTCTTTACATAGTTATAAATAACGTCAAAAAAATCTTGCGCGATAAATTTATCAACATCTTGATCTAATTTTTTGCATAAATCTGCTGTATCATTTTGAAGACTTAATAAATAGCTTTCTGCATCCGCATCTGCTACGGTTGCTTCTTTATCTTCTCCAAGTACATTAATCTCCTCAACTTCTTTATGCTTTGGCAAAATAGCTTCTAATGGCTTGAGGAGTGATTTCATTATTTGCATAACGCTTATATGCCCCTTTCCAGGGTTCCTGTCCGTGTGTTATTGAGACCAATTTTGAAGCAGAATATTTAGAGCATTTATCAACCATTTCACCTATTCTTATTTGATCAGGAAGCTTTATTTCTTTTATAATACCTTCACATCCATCAATAGGTATTTCTGCACTCCCATATATCTTATATATATCATATATGCTAGCAACGACCGGACCCAAATCCCATGCTTCAATTACATCACTAAAACATTTTTTTGATTTATTTGCAATATAGTCAGCCTGTATAAAGTAAAGAATCTTTTGTAACTTAAGATTACTAATTGAATAATTCTTTTTTTTGCTATACCAAATAATAAACCTGGCAACATCAAATGCTGTATACATGGAATCCTCCTTTCTCCAAATTTTGTCTTAATATGATATAATACTATCTCAATCTTTATTCCACAATGTCAAATTTCAACCATTTTTCACGTGCCTATTTGTGGAATTTACCAAATAGCATGCTGTTTCAATTATTCTATACTCTTGTATTTTACGTGAAATCTCTGTCCATAGATTGAACATTGTGAAGAGTATCAGCATCCCCGCCATACTGATTCTTTATGGAAACATCTAAGCCAAAAGATGTAGTAAATCTTTTTAATTACGTGTTCATACTCACGAAACAACACAACCAAGACTAATTCATTATGATTCAAGCTAAAACTTTTATTACTCTTTCAGACCAATCCCTCTTTTATATCAGACATTACATTTTCTTAGCTTTGTTACACATAGATAGCTATTGGAATAATAATTAAAGCTGGACCGTGTATCTTGGATTTGATGTCAGGAAGTCTATAATTTTCAATGTCTTTATTTTTAAAGGCAGATAATATTTCTTCCATTGTCGAGTCATCTAATATGCCTAACGTGGTTTTCCGAAGGAGATCTATGCTATCATTCTCATCTTTGGCAATCTTTATTACTTTTCCAAGAACCTTAAACTGACCGCCTACCAATTCTGAAACATTGTCATTTTGCAGATACTGATCCTGAGCAGAAAGGATAACCGTAGCTTTTTTATTTTCAACAATAAAATCAATGGTACCGGAAGTTTTTAATTCTTCTAAAAATCCTTTTATTTGTCTTAGTATTTTTTGATCGTTTGCCTGGTTTTGGTGTACTTGCTTCTTTTTTCCAACTGTCGGCTCATCGGCAAATATTTCCCCCATTTTAAAAACATCAATTATCTTTTCAAAGAAATCTATCATCGGATTCTTTTGTAATTCCCCTGATATTTCAATAAAATCACCTGTACTAACGTTAGAAATATCAAGCTCCTCTTCACAGCTGCAAGTTAATATTCTTTCATCATTTAAACAGTCTTTAAATTTTGAAAACAGCGATACATTTGTGTGAAATTTTTCAAACTTGCGCTGGTCGGATTGCTGCTCTTTGCTTTCAAGCTTAGCCTCTCCGCCTAATTGTATTTTTAATAATCTACTTAGCACAACACTTGTCGAACCACTTCCCGATGCCTTAACTGAATTATCCTTTCCTATATCATGAACATTTGTAACCTCACTTACCATAGAAAATCCGTCTTCTATTATTGCAAGCATATCCAAAACGATTCTCTCATTTAAATAGACAGGTATAATTAATTGCTTCTTATCTAT
>NZ_JAUNXX010000037.1 GCF_030539555.1 Methanobrevibacter sp.
ATCCATTTGATGGGATAGCTTTCTAATCCGTCGATACTTAAGTTTTCCATTATTAACACCTAGTTTTCTTTTCTTTCTTTAATTATTTTCAATAATTCTTTTGAATTTTCAAATTCTTTTAATTCCCAGGATTTAATCACAGGGATTGTTCCTATAGACTCTTTTATCTTTTCATTATTAATGATAAATACTGGCTCGGATGTTGTAACCATAGATAAGTCTTTTAAAGGTATTGCCATTCTCTTTAAAGTTTTTTCAGTTCTATTTTTTTCAACATTGGCCATTAATGGTGAATGTTTATCCGAACTTTTCATTTTAGCCACTGCATCGAATGGGCTTTTATTTGTGGAAACAACTCCATAACCTAGTTTTGACAAATCAAGGGTGTCATCACCGTTACTGTATTCAATATTGTCATTGTTGGGTTGCTTTAATAAATCAATATCAAGAGTAACCTTGGTATTCAGAATCTCTTCCAGTATCATCGCTGTTTCGGTGTTTGCCCGCACAATCTCATTTTCATACTTATACATTGTTGCTCTTGAAACATGCGCCAGGTCAGCAAGATCTTTTAGGGATAAAGAATATTCTTCGCGGTACTGTTTTATAACATTTCCATCTATTTTAACAAAATATCCTCCTCTGTCCGCTAGAACTTCAGGATATTCGTTGTATAAAATCATATTTTTCAGTGTTTCAAAGCCAATTGTGGGGATATCGTATCTTTCATAAATTACTCCTTCTTCCAGCATTCCATTTCTTGATTTTTCACCAATGATTATTGGGGAAGCAAGAAATATGTTGGCTAATTGTTTCATTTCATGAGCGTTACTTTCATTGATGCTATCTATATTTTGAAATGTCTTTAAAAGTAAAATAAGTAAGTTTTTACGTGCCACAATATCAAATGATCCCTGGTCATAGATATCGGATGTTTTATAACCTTGAGATTTCAATAAATTTTCTATCTGGTGCAGCAATTGACTTCGAGTTAACATTTCATCCCTCTTTGTAAACTATATATTGTTATAACACTAATATATGTTATAATTTAAAGGTGATTATAATTAAGTATTTACATATTGGGATTGATGATACGGATTCTCCGGAGGGGATGTGCACCACATATCTGGCAAGTCAGATAATCAGTGAATTTAAAGATAATGGAATTGAACTTGCTGATTATCCTAGATTGATTAGACTTAATCCTTTTGCTCGTTTTAAAACTCGTGGAAATGGTGGGGTAAGTTTAAAGATTTGCAATGATGATAAAGCAGGATTGGCTCGTGAAATTGTCTTATCTTATGTTGAAAAGTTGTCTATGTTTGATTGTGATAATACAAACCCTGGCGTAATTTTTTATGAGGGTGAAATAACAAATGAAATGAGGGAATATGCTTTTAGAGCTATTTATGAATTCATTTCCATTGATGATGCAGAGGAATTTGGAAAAGCTGTGGGTTGTGAAATACATAAATTCAAAAAGGGAAGGGGGATAATTGGAGCCATTGCTGCAATAAGTCTGCCTTTAGATGATTTTACATATGAACTACTTACTTATAGAGCCAGTGAAAATTATGGAACTAAAAGACAAATAGATTATGAATCAGTTTATTTAATGGATAATGAGACTTTCCCAGACACATTTGAAAATATAGATTATTCAGAAGATTACATTGCAATAGAACCTAAAACACCATGTCCGGTATTATATGGAATCAGATCAAACACGGTTCGGGCTCTAGAGACTGCAAGAAATCTTGTTAAGGTAAATGAACCCATTGTTGATGAATGCATTTTTAAAACAAACCAGCATACTGACATGCACATTCAAAAGGCAGAATCTATATCTGATATGAAACAATTTGGATGTTATGAAGTTATCGGTGAGGTCAAAAACAAACCTAAGGTTATTGATGGTGGGCACATGTTCTTTTTCATCTTTGATGAAACTGGTAGCATCGAATGCGGTGCATATGAACCAACAAAAAACTTTAGAAAAACGGTTTCATATTTAAAACCGGGTGACATTATTAGAGTTTTCGGAGGAATCGGTGAGCATAACACATTCAATATTGAGAAATTTCAGGTAATCGAATTAAATGATGTCGAATATCAAAATCCAATATGTGAATGTGGAAAAAGGATGACTTCCGCAGGTAAAAATAAAGGGTTCAAATGTAAAAAATGTGGAAAAAGAATCTCGTCCAGTGATAAAATTCCTTTTAAAATTTCCCGTAAATTGGAAAATTCTCAATTTTATGAAACACCCGTTTCAGCAAGACGCCACTTGTCAAAACCAATTTGTCGTTATTAAAAAATTTATAATTTTATTCTCATTTTAGGAATAATTTAATACATTTATATTTATTTTCGTTCCTATTTAGTGAAATTTTAAGAATTAAATGCTATTAATTTATATAATAGGATTTAAGAAAATTATAATTAATTAGGAATATTTATAAATTTTCAATGCTTGTGTGGGAGTGGGCGCTTATTCCGATGAGAGACAACGATGGTCAAGTTGAGCATATTTACCGTGAAAAAACGGATAAACGGATTTTAAAGAAAAATCCTTGGAGAGATTACCGGTTACATGGTACTGTACTGATTTTAGTAATTATTGCGGAATTGATTGGAACTAGAAGCATTCCAATTACTAAAAATGTAGCTATCACTATAATGCCCTTAATTTATACAATTATTTTAGGATTAGTTTTCTATTTGGCTAAACCGATTAAATGGATTCAAAGAAAACAGGCACGTATTGCTGAAGGAGCAATGATGCTTTTTATAGGTGTTCTAATAGCTAAACTCGCTGTTTCCAGTGGTCAATCTATAAGTCTTATTTTTGAAATGGGTCCGGCATTAATATTACAGGAAATGGGGCACTTGGCAACTATTTTGGTGCTTCCAATTGCATTGCTTTTAGGATTTAAAGAAGAAGCTATTGGTATGACAAACTCCATCGGTCGTGAACCGAATGTTGCTGTTGTCGTTGATAGATATGGATTCAATTCTCCAGAATCCAGAGGAGTATTTGCAATATTTATTATAGGTACTGTAATAGGTACAATATTCATTAGCTTCTTAGTTACATTCTCATTATCATTTTTACCGCTTCATCCATATGCATATGCAATGGCCAGTGGTGTGGGCAGTGCAAGTATGAATGCTGCAGCTATCGGACCAACTCTTGCAGCATTTCCTGGAATGGAAACCCAAATTGAAGCATTTGCAGGATTCAGTAATTTATTATCATTTTGTGTTGGAATTTATATTGTAATATTCGTTGCAATTCCTTTAACTGAAAAATTATATAAATGGCTTGAACCAAAAATCGGAAAAGAACCAATAGTCAAAAAGGGGGATGGATAATGCCTGATTTAATTGACGGGTCTGAAAATGTTACAGTTCATGGTATTTTCAACTGGATATTGCTGCTGATTATATTTTCAATTATAACTGCTATTGGCAATTATTTGGGATATAAACATCCTATGACAGATTCATTAGTGGGAATGGCAATATTGTCTGTAATCACCCTTATTGGTGTTTGGATGGAGAGATATTTGCCTTTAAATGTTTCATCTATTCTTTACATAAGTATAATGGGTATTTTAATAGCATTTCCGGGCATGTCTACCTCTGATTTTGTTCTTTATTATGTTTCTAAGGTAGAGCTTTTATCAATTGTTACAGTGTTTTTAGCATATGTAGGTATAGGAATGGGTAAAAGCTGGGATGAATTTAAAGCTTTAGGTTGGAAAGCGGTTGTTATCACTGTATTGGTTATTGCGGCAACTTATTATGGTGCAGCTATCGTAGCTCATATTGTATTGGTTGCAACTGGTGTTCCTGCAGTTTAAATCGTTTTTTCATTTAATTTTTAAAAATTGTTTTGTAGTATAAGTTAACTATTTAATACTACTTTTCACATATACTAATTATAGGTGTTTTATGTTTTTACAAAATATTTCTAAATTTATTTCAAACTATCGCTATGAACAGGCAACTGTAGAATCCATTACTACTGTTAAAGCAGCGTTTCTAGACTTTTTTGGTGTTGCATATAGGGGATCCTGTGAAGATGCTTCAAAAATAGCTTTTAACACGGCTGAAGAAATATTTTCTGGAAACTTAAATTTAAATTTAAAAGCTTCTGTCATTGGTAGAAAAACAAAAATGGACATGTTAAGCGCTGCTTTTATAAATGCTGTTGCAGCTCATGTTCTTGAGTTGGATGATGGTCACAGAGGTGCTCAAATTCATTTGGGAGCAATCGTTTTTCCAACAGCTTTGGCAATTGCTGAAAGTCATGATTTAAGTGGTAAAGAATTCCTGGAAGGGGTTATTGTAGGTTATGAAGTGGGAATTTTGCTTGGTAAAATTGTAAATCCGAATCATAGAAACAAAGGATTTCATACAACAGGCACTATAGGTACTTTTATTGCGGGCGCTGTTGCTTCTAAACTATTAAAACTTGATGAAAAGCAAACTTTAAATGCTTTGGGGTTATGCGGAACGCAAGCGGCAGGTCTTTTGGAATCAGACCATGGAGGGTCTATGGGCAAATCTCTGCATGCTGGAAAAGCAGCATATAATGGATTGTTATCAGCATTACTTGCTAGAAATGGTTTTACTGGTAGTGGAACTATCTTTGAAGGGGATGAAGGATTTTTAAAGACAATGGTGTTTGATAATTCGGATTATGATATGGAATCTTTTTCATTTGAGGGTGCCGTTAAAGATGTTGGTAAAGTCAGGGTAAGAGACATATATTTTAAGAAATATCCGTTCTGTCGACACTTGCATTCATCAATAGACACAGCATTGAAGCTTAAAGCAAGCATAGGTGATGAATATGATCACATTGAAAATGTGGCGGTTAAAACATATGAAATCGCAGCAGAACACAATAATTTCAATCCAAAAAATTTAGAAGAACTTAAACAGAGCTTACCTTATGCGGTGGCAATATCACTTGTTGTTGGTGAAGTTAGTGTGGATCAGATTAACCAGTTAATTGAATATGGTCTTTTGGATAATTATTCTACAGTTGATGTGGTAAACAGTATTAAGAATATTGCAAATAGAATGATTTTGTTATCTGATGACAAATTAAATGAGTTGTATCCTGATAAGAGGCCTGCAAATGTTATCATTAAATTAGATAAACAATTTAGAAATGGGGTATTTCAAAATTTAACATTGCTTCCAAAAGGAGATTTTGAAAATCCATTACAATTAAGAGAGTTAATCGACAAGTTTAAGGGATTGAATCCTCTCTATGATGTAAAAAACCTGACTGTTATAGATACTTTAGAAGACTATTCTATGAAATATGTTGTAGAAAGATTAAATGAGTAGATAATATGGATGATACAAGGAAATTTCTTAAAAAGGTTGGTATCGAAGAAACTGATAAACATTTCAAATCCGATAAACGATTTAATGATGGGGGTCAATATCGTTTTGAAGTGCCGGGAATCCAATCTCCAAAAACAATGAGTGCTCTTTTAAAAGAATCAGTTAAAAATAACATATTTGTCCATAGGGTAACACAGACTAAAGGAATAATGATGCTAACCGATGAAGAGATTAAAGAGATGGTTAATTTGGCCATTAACTATGGATGTGAATTATTTTTATCTGTCGGTCCAAGAGCAACTTATGACACCTCAGCAACAGTTCATACTAAAGAGGGGAGCAGGATTGGCTATAGACTTAGAGGTTATGATAATTTAGTTTATGCTATTGAAGATGTAAAAAGAGCTTGCAGATTAGGTGTTCGAGGAATTTTATTATATGATGAAGGTTTATTGATGGTTTTAAATAAAATGAGGAAAGCAGGCGAACTTCCATTGAATGTTCACTTTAAAATTTCTGCCCATGCGGGTATTTCAAATCCTGCATCTGCAAAACTGCTTGAAAGTATAGGTCTCAACTCATTAAATCCAGTTCGTGATTTACAGATGCCAATGATTGCGGCTATTAGAAATGCAATCGATATTCCAATTGATTTACATACTGAAAATCCAAAATCAACTGGGGGATTTATTAGGCATTATGAAGTTCCTGATTTTATTAATGTAGCTTCACCGGTTTATTTAAAAACAGGAGGGTCAGTTGCAGCCAATCACAATTGGGATACTACTGAAAAAGAAGCGATAGCTAGAATAAAACAAGTTAATCTAGTTAAAAGAGTAATCGATAATTATTCGCCTGATGCAATTCCATCTCCTGAAAATTCTAATGATTTATCAATTCCAGAGTGATTACATGGATATCGTGAAAGATATTTCCAATTCCATTATTGAAGCTTCAACAAGGCTGTCCGATGATAAACGGAAAGCTTTGAAAAAAGCTATTGAAATTGAATCAAATAAAAACGCTTCTTGGTGTTTGTCACAAATTCTGGAAAACTATGAAGTTGCACAGAATACAAAATTTCCTTTATGTGATGATACGGGCATTGCGCATGTGATAATTGAAATTGGTGAGGAAAGACAAATCACTGGGGAGCTTTTAGGCCAAATCCATGAAGGAATCCAATTGGGGTTAAATAATCTTCCTGCAAGACCAATGGCAGTTAGGGGTAATGGAATTGAAAGAATTGAACAATCCAAGGGACTATTTGAAAAACCAGGAATGCTCAAACCAGCACCTATTTTAATTGATTGTGTTGGAGATGAATCAACTTATAGGAGGGATATTTCCTCTGATACCTTGAATGTTCATTTTTTACTTGAAGGTGGAGGTCCAGAAATCAGAGCTAAAACATTTAGGGTATATCATAAGCGCTCTTTTTCAAATGTAATTGAAACTGCAATTGATTGGTTGGAAGAGTCTCTAAAGATGCTTGGCTGCACTCCGTCAATACCTTCAATTGGAATTGGAAGAACACATTATGAGGCAACATCACTTTTACTCAAGTCAATCGCTTATGGAAATTTGGACAATCAAAGCGATATGGAACAGTTTGTAACCTCTAAATTAAATGAAAGTGGGATTGGACCATTAGGTTTTGGAGGTAAAACAACAGTTTTAGGTTCTTATGTCAATATTGGATGTCAAAGAGCAAGTGGAGTCAGAATTGTTTCGGTGAGACCGTCATGTTTTGTTGAACCAAGAGTTGCCTGTTTGAAATTGTAATATTTATATATTTTAATGTATTATTTTTAATTATTGGAGAAGGTAAAAATCATGCGAGATAATAATTTTAGAGTTAATCCCCGTTCACTTAAAACAACGATTTCCAAAGTTGAAACGGATAAGATTATTACTAGAGGATACAATCAAAGGGATCTGATTGAAAAGATTCGATATAGTGATATGGTTTATTTGCTGTTAAAAGGAAGGTTGCCTTCAGTTAAGGAGGGAAAAATATTTAATCATGTTTTAGTTTCTTTTTGTGATCATGGTGTAACTCCTCCAAGCACCCAGACAGCACGTTTAGTGGCATCTTCAGGTTCTTCAATTAATTCTGCAGTTGCGGGAGCATTATTGTCTTTTGGACATAAGCATGCGGGAGCTATTGAAAAAACTATGGAATTATATCAATCAAGGATTAATTCGCTGTATTTAACAGAAGATTCTACTCTTGATAATAAGCAGATTGCAAGTTTAGCCATTGATATTTATAATGAGTATATATTAGGCAATAAAAAGATACCGGGTTTTGGACACAGATATCATAATGTTGACCCTAGGGCTGATAAATTAATGAATATTGTCGTTAAGGAGGGTTTTGTAGGGCCCCATATTAAACTTGCATTAGCCGTTGAAGATTTAGCATATCAAAAGAAAGGAATTAGGTTAAATGTGGATGGTGCAAATGCGGCTATTTTATCTGATTTAGGTTTTGACCCGGAATTGGGTTTGGGCGTATTTATAATCGGAAGAGTTCCGGGAATTATTGCCCACATTCATGAAGAAAAAATGGACGAAGAGGAATTTAGGCGATTTTGCGATCTTGATGATATAGAATATTATGGGAGATAACAACATGGAATTTATTGATGTAATTACTGAAAGATACAGTGTAAGAGGATATTTGGATAAGGAAGTTGAAGCTGAAAAACTTGAATATGTCTTAAAGGCAGCAACAATTGCTCCAACTGGGGTTAATAATCAACCTTTTAAGGTATATGTGATTGATGCTAAAAAGTATAAGGATGAATTGTCCGAGATTTATTCTGCGAAATGGTTTGTTGAAGCACCATATGTATTGTGCGTTGTGGCACTAAGAGATAAAGCATGGACTAGGCCTTGGGATGGTAAAAATATAGCGGATATTGATGCGACAATTGTAATGGACCATATTATTCTTGCTGCAACTGATGTTGGTCTTGGAACTTGTTATATTGGAGCATTCAAGAAAAATAAAGCTCATAAATTTTTGAATCTTGATGAAAATGAGGAAGCAGTATTATTCACTCCATTAGGTTATGGTAATGCTGAGCCAAGAGATACTCCAAGAAAAGAATTAAATGAATTTGTTGTTTATATGGATTAAAATGGATCTTTTTATATTAAGTGCAGATAATTCTGATGATTTATTATCTATTTCAGAAGAATTGTCTGAAAAAAAATTTAAGGCTATTGAAGCTGGTGACACATTTATATTAATGCGAAAAAGAAGATATGGGAATGTCTTAATTCAAGTAGTCTGTTTATTATTGGCCTTGCAGGTTTCAGTGGTATTTCTGTTTATTAATGTGGCTTATTTCACATATTCATATCTGTGGGCATCTCCACATGTACTGATTACAACAGAAAAAGTTGGGGATGATGGTAGGAAACTTGAATTCAATAGTATGGATGAAGTATTGAACAAAGCGAATGCTATTTTATAATTTCATCAACGCTATACTCTTCTATTTTTCTGATTAATAATGGATTTTTAGCATTGAGGTATTCCGATTCCTCACCTATTTTTGCATCTATAAATACTTTATCTATGCCAGGTTCCATAAACAATGCGATGATGTCATTGATAAATTCATCATAATCCTTCTGAACATTTTTACTGCTAAATCCTAAGCGTGGAAGTTCTTCAGTCCAAATGTCTTCACACGGTGAAAACTTTTTGTCTATAATTTTTCCATTTGCTATTTGGCTGTCTAAAGTTAGTGAAAAGTTTTTATTTAATATAATCCATACTGCCCTATCCATATATACTCATTTATTATATAATGATATAAATATTATGAAATCAATAGTAAAATTAGTGTTATTATGTCAAATGTTAAAATGTTTAAATTATTAGGGGTGATGTTGGCTCTGGTGTTAATTGTTTGGGCATTGGCTCCAATTTTAAGACATCAGCCATTAACCAATGATGTTATTGCCACCGCGATTATACTGATATTGATTGCAATTGCATATCTTATAATAATGTTTAAGCCACCTTGGACTAAAGCGGTTTTCTTTTTTGAAGGAATTGTTATTGGTGTTAGTGGGTATATGTTATTAGATTTCCCATACAATATAGAACTTCTTGTTGTAGGTTTAATCATTGTAATAATTGCAATTCTTGCTTATTTGCAGAAATTGCCACCTAATATATTGAAATGGTTTTATAGATAACTTAATTATCTTTTATTCTTTTTTTTATATAATTTTTTATTCTAATTATTATATTTTGAATACTTTTTTTTAATCAAATTTAAATTTTAGCTATTTAGATTAATATTAAATCGTAAAAGATATATATATTGCTTAATAAAAATAAGTGTACCATGGTGATTAATTATGGCAGAGATATCAGACGCAATCGCAATGATAAAAAAAGCTGAATCTGATGCTGAACAACTTATTATTGATTCAGAGTCACAATCAAAAGACTTAATCGCTGAATCAAGATTGAAAGCTGAAGAAATTGTTTCCGAAGCTAAAATTGCAGCAGAAGAAGAAGCGAAAAATACTGTTTTTGATGCAGAAGATAAGGCTAAAAAAGAAGCGCAAGCTATTGCCGAACAGTCCAAAGGTGAAGTTAAAACCTTAAAGGACAAAGCTATGGCAAATGTTGATGAAGCTGCTTCAATTATTGTCAAAAATATTTTGTAGTGTGAGTTTATATGTTCAAGACAGCTAGAATGCGTAAAATTAGAATTGTTACACTGGAAAAGTATGTAGCTCCTACAGTGGATGCTCTCCACGAATCAGGGCTAGTACAAGTCAGTGATATTTCTGATAGCGTTCAGCAAGATCCTGAATTGGCGGAATTAGTAACTCCAGCAAAAGCCACTCCATATACAGGTAAATTATCTTCACTTCTAATGAAAACAAACGGTATATCTGAACTATTAGGAGATTCTTTATCAGAAGGCCATGGGTTAAAAGATACATTAATGTCTTTTATTAGTCCGGATTTACCTGTTCAAAAAGAAGTAGAAGCTTTAGATACTGAAACGTTCATTAAAAAAGCTGAAGATACTTTAGCTCAAGTGGAGAGTAAAACAAGTGTTATTGAAGGAAAACTAGCCGCACTCGACACTGAAACAAGTGAACTCAAGTCTAATAAAAGTTTGGCTAATCGCTTATCTAATTTTGACATGGATTTAGCTCTTTTAAAGGATTCAAAGTACACTTCTACTACTGTTGGTAGGATTAATGCTGAATCTACTTCAGAAATCAAAAAAGAATTAAGTAACTTGACTGATGAATTAGAAGTATTTATTGTCCCTATGGATGATGATGACGGTGAAATTATCACTGTAGTGACATTAAAAGAATATAGTGATGATGTTTATTCAACACTTCGTAAATTTGACTTTGAGAAAATTGAAGTAGGTAATGTTGAAGGTACTCCTCAGCATATTATTTCAAGTGCTGATTCAAGATTGTCAACTATTGAATCTGAACGTGATTCTGTTAAAAAAGAATTAAAAGTAGTTGCAGAACAATGGGATGATGAAATATTAGCTCTCAAAGAACAATTAGAAAATGAAAAAGAAAAGAATGAAATCCTTTCATCATTTGTTCAAACTAAAGATGCTTATGTCCTAGAAGCATGGGTGCCTGTAAAAGACACAGAAAAAGTTGAACAATTAGTTGAAAAAAGTTCTGATGGACATTGTGCCTTTGAAACAATTGAGGTTGAAGGTACAGATGATGAAGATGTTCCTGTTTTACAACAAAATGGATGGTATTCCAAACCTTTCGAATACTTAGTTGATATGTATTCTCCTGTACGTTACAACGCTTTAGATCCAACAATATTTGTTGCAATAACTTTCCCATTCTTCTTCGGTTTCTGTTTAACTGATGCAGTTTATGGTTTAGTTGTATCCGCTATAGGTGTTGTATTGTTAAGAGGTCTTGGAAAAGTTAAGGAATCAATGCATTCATTTGGTTGGATTTTAATCTGGTCCGGTCTGTGGGCTGTGATACTAGGTTTATTAACCAATGGTTTTATTGGGGACTTCCCGGAAAGGATAGCTGGTTTCCGTTTACCAACCGTATTTGCTCCTGTTGAAGCATTCGTTCACCCAGATACTATTTTGATAATAGCTATCGCAGTGGGTCTTATTTACACCAACATTGGATTTATAATGGGTGCTATTAACAACTTAAGATATGGTAGGAAGAAAGAGGCTATCGGTTCTCAGATTTGTTGGTTTGTTTTCGAAGCTGGTATTATCTTACTTGCATTAGGATACATGATGCCTGCAATTGGTATGATTGGTATGGCATTAGGTGGTGTATTAATACTCGCTACTATCGGAATGTTAGTTTGGGCTAACGGAGCATACGGTGTAATGGATATTTTCGGTTACATGGGTGATGTTTTATCCTACGCTCGTCTTTTAGCATTATGTTTGGCTACTGGTGGTATTGCTATGACTGTAAACATCTTAGCTCAAATGTTAAATAATATGATTCCGTATGCTGGTATTGTACTTGCAATATTTGTATTCATATTCGGTCATATTGCAAACTTCGCTTTCCAGGTATTAGGTGCATTTATTAACGCTTTACGTCTTAACTATGTAGAGTTCTTCTCTCAATTCTTTGAAGAAGGTAAAGGTAAATTCGAAGCTTTCAAAGCAAAAAGAACATTTACAAAAATTAAAAATTAAAAATTTTTCATTTATATCTTAAATTAAAATTAAAATCAATTATATTTCAAAGGTGAATTAAATATGGTAGAAATTGCTTTAGGTACTGCTTTAGCAGCTATTGGTGCTGGAGTAGCAATTGGTTTTGCCGGTTTAGGTTCCGGTTTAGGGCAAGGTATGGCAGCTGCTGGTTCTGTAGGTGCAGTTGCAGAAGATAATGACATGTTTGCAAGAGGTATTATTTTCTCTGCATTACCAGAAACTCAGGCTATTTACGGTTTCTTGGTCGCAATCTTATTATTAGTATTCTCAGGATTATTAGGTGGAGGACAAGGATTACCTACCGAAGCAGGTATAGTAGCTATCGGTGTCGGTGCTTCCATTGGTTTTGCTGGTTTAGGTTCCGGTATGGGACAAGGTATGGCAGCAGCATCCTCTGTCGGTGCTATTGTAGAAGACAATGATATGTTTGCTCGTGGTATTATTTTCTCTGCATTACCAGAGACACAAGCTATTTACGGTTTCTTGATTGCTATTTTACTTATGGTATTCGGTGGAATCTTAGGTTAAGGAGGCAATTTATATGAGCTCAGGCACAGATAAAATTGTTTCAAGCATTATGTCTGAAGCCCAAGAGAAAGCTGATGTAATCATACAAGATGCAAATGCAAACGTTTCAGAAATTACCGCAAAAGCTGAAAAAACTGCAGAAGCAGAAAAACTTAAAATTTTAGATAATGGTAAAAAACAATCTGATATGAGATATCAGCAAATTATCTCTGAAGCTAAGATGAATGCTCGTAGAGCAAAATTAGGCGCTAAAGAAGAAGTAATCGAAGCGGCTTTCAATCAAGCAACTGGAGAATTAAAAGCAAAAGCAGCTGATTGTGATGATGACTATAAAGATTCATTAGCTAAAATGATTCAAGAAGCTGCTTGTGAAATTGGACATGATGATTTAATTATCCATTTAAACGAAGCCGATACAAACAATTTTAAACAAGATTTATCTTCAACAGGTGCAACAGATAGTTTCGAATTAGAAGGTATCAAATTCACATTAGGTGAACCTATTGATGCAATTGGTGGAGCTATCCTAAAAACCAGTAATGGAGATATTGAAGTAAATAATACTATTGAAGCTAGATTAGAAAGATTTAAAAGTATCTTACGTAGTGAAGTTGCTGAAGTTTTATTTAAATAATTAGGAGGATAAATATATGGCAGATGAAATTGCTACCTTAATAAGTTCTGTAGGACTAACACAAGAAACATTTCTTGTATTTTGTATTATAGCAATACTTGTTGTAGGTGCAGTCGTTGTAATCATTACATCTAGACCAATTTTGGACATTTATCCTTATCTTAACCCAAGTGCAAGAGTAAGAGCTAGAAAAGGAAGACTATTTGATGAAAAACAAATTTCTGAAATTGTTGAAACCAACAATGTTGAAGAAGTTGAAAATTATCTCAGAGGCATTCCTGAATATGCTGATGTTTTAGATGAATATCCTCTCGATAAAGCATTAGATGTTGAACGTGCAAATACTTATGACTTCGTTTCAAGATTAGCTCCTAAAGATATTAAAGATCCATTTGTTGTAATGTCTAAAAAAGCAGATATCGACAATATAAAAAGTCTTTTAACTGCTAAAGAAGTTGGACTTACTCCTGATGAAACAAGAGAATTACTAATTCCTTCAGGTTCATTATATGATGATCTTGATTCTTTAGCTGACGCTGATAATGTAACCGATATTGTCACAAGTTTGGACAGTACTGAATATGCTACAGCTTTAGAAGATGCTCTTCCACAATATGAAAATACTAAAATGATTCTTCCATTAGAATCTGCTTTAGATAAATATTATTTGGGCAAATTATTACGTTCTACTGATGTTCCTTCCGATGAAAATAAACAAATTTTATATTCTTATGTTGGAACTCAAGTCGATGTAGCTAATCTAAAACTAATTATAAGGGCAAAAGAAGATGGCCTTGATTATGATGCAATCTCTCCTTATATATTAGAAGAAGGATACCAATTACGTGAATGGAAACTTAAAGATTTAATGGAATCTCCTGATGTTACTAATGTAATATCCGGTTTAGAAGGAACAAAATATGCTGATGCATTGACTGATGCAGTACCGGTTTACAATGAAACTGGATCCGTTGCAGTATTTGAAAAAGCATTGGATGTTTACACTTCAGAATATTCAAAATCTTTAGCATCTAAAAAACCATTAGGTATTGGTCCAATTATTGGTTATTTAAGTCAAAAAGAAAATGAAATTAAAAATTTAAAAATTATTGCAAGAGCAAAAAGAGAATCAGACTTCCCAAATTCTAAAATCATGGAGATGTTAATATGAGTTCCGTAGCAATTATTGGTGATATTGATACTGTTTCAGGATTTAGACTTGGTGGTGTCAAACAAGCAGAAGTAGTTAACACTTCTGAAGAAGCTATTGCAGCTTTTGATAAATTTTTAGAAGACGAAATTTCAATTATTATCATTACTCAGTTAATGGCGAATGAAATAAGAGATTATATTAATAGAAAAATAGGTAATGATGTCTTACCAATGATAATTGAAATACCTGATAAAGATGGGTCCTCTGAAGGATCATCTGATCAAATAAATGACCTTATTAAAAGAGTTATCGGGGTAGAGATGGTTAAATGATTATTGAAGGAAATATTATTAAGATTGCTGGGCCTGTTATTGTCGCAGATGGTATGAGAGGGGCTCAGATGCTTGAGATGGTTAGGGTAGGTGACGAGAAGCTTATTGGGGAAATCATTGAGCTTGAAGGTGACACCGCAACTATCCAAGTATATGAAGAAACAGCCGGTATCCAACCGGGTGAAGTAGTTGAATGTACTGGTGGAGCATTGTCTGTAGAACTCGGTCCGGGTATAATGAGTTCTATTTACGATGGTATTCAAAGACCTTTAAGAATCATCAGAGAAGAATCTGGTGACTTCATTGCAAGAGGTATTGATGTAGACTCAATCAACAAAGAGAAAAAATGGACTTTCAAACCAGTAGCTAAAGTTGGAGATGTTTTACAAGCTGGAGATGTGCTTGGTGAAGTACAAGAAACCACTGCAGTATTACACAAAATTATGGTTCCTCCATCCCTTGAAGGTGAAGTCACTGAAATTGCTCCTGAAGGAGAATACACAATTCTCGAAGACATTGCTGAAGTTGGAGGACAAAAAGTTCAAATGCTCCAAAAATGGCCTGTAAAAAGAAGCCGTCCATATGTAAGAAAATTAGACCCAGATATACCTTTAGTAACTGGTCAAAGAGCACAGGATACATTTTTCTCTGTAGCTAAAGGTGGTGCAGCAGCTATTCCTGGACCATTCGGATCAGGTAAAACTGTTACACAACAACAATTAGCTAAATGGGCAGATGCTGACATCGTTGTATATATCGGATGTGGAGAACGTGGAAACGAAATGACTGAGGTACTTACAGAGTTCCCATTCCTTGACGACCCTAAAACCGGTAACCCATTGATGGACAGAACTGTTCTTATTGCAAACACTTCTAACATGCCGGTAGCAGCTCGTGAAGCATGTGTATATACTGGTATTAC
>NZ_JAUNXX010000077.1 GCF_030539555.1 Methanobrevibacter sp.
GTCACTAGATTGATGGAGATAATTAAAATTGATGAAAATGCATTAATGCAAACTTCAATATACCTGGATTATCTGAATGGCATAGTTTTAAGCGAAAAAAATGATTTGAACTTTTTAATTTTATTAAAAAATGTTGAAAATAAGATAAACGTTGCAAAAAAGAAAAAATTATTTGATGTTGATGATTTGGAATTGGATGCCGTTATCAATACAAAAGATTTTAATAGATTAAAAGAAATTTATAATCTATTAATAGAAGAATATGTGAGAGTAAACCGGGAAGATGTTATAGTTTCATGCTTCGTTAATTTAAGGACTGAAGGAATATATTCAAATAACAAAGAGCAATTTATTAAATTATCCAAACAGGCTTCAATCGCTTTGGACAATCACAATTATGATGAATTATTAAAAATCGTAAATAAATTATATGAAATTGATGAAAGGGGTTTTTATGAAAAATAAAAAGAATTCTTCTAAACCAACAATAATATTAAATAAAAGCAGTTCTGGTGATTTTCTAGATTTTTATGATTCATCAGATTTAAAACAAGTAATCAAAATCTTAAATAAAAAAGATAAATAGCCATAATGGCTATTTATACGTCATAATAATTTTTGTTTATTGCCGGTAATTTTGCAAAGATAAATGGAACTACAATTAACACCACAGTCAGTATAAACATAATTGTAATGCTTAGACTATCTGCAGTAGTGAAAGTTGAGTATATGCCTTGAGCCCAAAGTCCAAAGATACAAATTGGCAATATATATTTAATAACAGTTTTCCAAGTTTTACCAACTTTGATTGATGAATTATTATTCAATGTTTCAATCAAATCATCAAATTTATAAATCCAACCGAAGATGATGCATTCAAGAAGTATTGCGAATAATAATGCGAAATTATTTAAGTATCCATCAAATACTCCTAAAATAGTACTTCCAGCACCAGTTGCAAATATAGTTGATATACAAAATCCAACAATACAAACTACCGTTGCAGTCTTTTTACGTTCAATAAGGAATTTTTCTGATATTGAATAACATACTCCTTCAAGAAGTGCAATAACTGAAGTAATTCCAGCAAACAATATGCATATGAAGAATAACGGTCCGATGATGTATGCAACACTACCCATGGTATTGAATACCTGTGGGAAAACTACAAATGCAAGACCTGTTCCTGAAGTTACGAGTTCATTAAATGGAATTCCGCTTGAAAGTGTCATAAATCCCAGAATGGAAAATATTCCAATTGAGTTAAACACTTCAAAACCGGAATTTGAAAATGCTACGATTATTGCATTATCCACTAATTTTGAGCCTTCGGGAAGGTAACTTGCATATGTCATTGCAATTGCCATACCTAAACTTAGGGAAAATACTATTTGTCCAAATGCTGCTAACCACACGTCTAAATTACCTAATGCACTCCAATCTGGTGTAAAAATCTGTGTGTATCCAATGGATGCACCAGGGAGTGTTAAAGAGAATGCTACAATCACTACAACGATTGCACAAAGCAACGGGAGAAGAATTTTACTGACATTTCCTATTCCGTCATTCAAATCCCTTTTGATAATGAACCATGCCAAAAACCAGATAACTAATACTGATGCAAGCACTGTCGGAACGATTGTAAATAGTCCAGATATTGAATCTGTTGCATGCAATACATTGTTTGTAAAGTACAAATCCGGATTTGCTCCCCATGCTTTTGTAAGACTCAAAACAATATAAATCAGGTCCCATCCGACAACACAGACATAATAGGTTGTTATTAAAAATACGACAAGTAGGATGAACCATGCTACCGGTTCCAGTTTTTTGCTGACTGAAAATAATATTCTTGCAAGTGACTTTTTAAACTTGAATCCCACTGCATATTCCACCAGAACAAAAGAAATTCCTAAAAGAAATAGTGAAACGATGTATGGAATCATAAATGATCCTCCACCGTTGGAATATAGAACATTTGGGAAACGCCAAATGTTTCCAAGACCTACAGCAGAACCAATCATTGCCATCATAAATGCAAGATTACTATTCCATTCTGTTTTTTTAGTTTCGCTCATTTTATCACATTAAATTTAATATTATTATTTATGTCTTACAAGTTTAAATAATATTTTACTTAAATTCGAATGTTTCTACTTGAAATGGGCATGTTGCATTTAGTTTTATTAAATTAATTATATGCTGAACAAAATTAAGTTTTCATCATGAAATATTCAGTTTTTCACCAAAAAACGAATATAATATTATAATATTGGGGGGATATTTCTTTTTATGCGGGACTTTCCTTGAGCTTCAAGTACTCATCAATGGCCTCACGAGTGGTTCCAACAACCAAACGGTAATGGGAATCTGTTCCGTTAACAATAACCTTTTCCACTTTTCCCTTGGCTATAACATGCTCACCATCGACCACTTCACCGGCATAGGTGTGTGTAAATGATACGACTTCTTTTAAAGGTACATCAACGCCGTCAAGGACTTCAACGTTATCAATAGTGTACAGTGACGGATTGTCAAAGGCTCCAAGCGCACTGACAATATCTGCTTCGATTTGCGCTATTCCCTGAGGCTCGTATACGGTATCTCCCCAAACGCCTGAGATTTCATCATAATCTTTGGTCGCTAAAATATCAAATAAAGTGCCATTGATTGTTCCTCTATTTGCTTTTCTGTTTTCATACCATCTGAATTCCTCTTTGCTCAGGCTTGCATCGCTCATTCTTTTGTTGTATACGAAATCCCAATAGTCATTGGTAATTCCTTGGACAGTAATGTGCTTGTCGACTTCTTTGATGTAGACTTCTTTGCCTCTGAATTCCTTAAATGTTTCAATTGCCTTTCTGTGGTTGTCAAGACCATAGACGACAAAGTCAAGGTCGCTTACATCATCCTTTTGAAGCCCCGGCAGAATTGATCCTGAAATTCCCAAATGGTCATATGGAATATCGGCCATGAAATGGAAAAAGTCAGCCACGTCCATCAGCTTTGAAATCAGCTCTGGATTTTTGACTTTTCCTCCACTTTCAAAAGTCTTTTTAAGACCAAAAAGTCTATCTTCAGGCTTAATGATTCTTTCAGCTTTGTCGAGGGGAACGCCCATCATTTCTACATTGGTGACATCACAGAAATACAGGTAATCCGGATGATTTTCCCTTAAATAGGTATAAGCCTCTTGAGACCCTACTTTTCTATATCGTTTACCATCCTTTTCACGGTCTCCGTTAGGGTCTGGGATGTATCTTAAAAATGAAATGATTCTGTCTTTGGGGTGAATGTAATTGGTTGATGCGAAATATAAATCATCGCTTGTGTAGATAAAATCTCTTGTTCTAACTTGTTTCATTGTTTTGTCTCCTTGATTTAATTTTAATTTTTCAATTAATTAACCTTTTCTTAAGAATAATAGAATAAGCTAAATGAATCCAGGATGAAAAATAGTGAGAAGGCTTCCATCATTGAGGAAATTATGCTTCCTATGATGAAATAGGATTCCAGGGTTTTCATTAGGATAAATACTGTTGCAAACAATACAAAGGTCAAAATCACGAAATACAGATATTTCCTAACTCCCTTCATTTTGATGATTTTGGTGATTTTGATGAAATTCACAGATTCCTTAATGTCTCCTGTTTCAGTTAATCTGATTTTGGCAAAGGAACAGTATGAAAAGCATATTGCAAACAGTATTATGAATATTGCCAAGGTGGCAACCACTGAGAAGGCCAGATGGTGGTATGCATCTGGGGACAAATATTTGATTAGTTCGGGCAAGGTCAATGTTTCAACCTTGTATTCCACATAGTTTAAGTTACTAAATAATGTGAATATGTTATGGTAAAGGCCAGTTCCATAGGATATGAGTATTGTTCCTATTATTACCAGAAGGTAATAATAGCTTTCTATCATTGTGTCTTTAAAACCCGCTTTTGCTGTGGTCTTAAGGGAAACTTCCCTTATGTCAAATGAATCGTAGACGTAATGGTATGAAATCGCTATGCAAACTCCAAGAATGATTATGCTAATTATTTCATATGCTATAAATATGAAAAGGGATAAATCTCCAATGTATTCTGAATTGATTATCTCTTTAATCATTTCAGTCATGAAAAAAAGAGCAGTGACCAGAATGAATCCTTTATAAGCTCTAAACGGCAATATAAATGCTTTTTTAACAATTTCAAACGTATTCATATAATCAATTTTAACTTTGTTTTTTACAATATAAAAGAATTATTGCTTTTTTTGAGTTTACTTTATATATTTTGAAGTTACTATATTTAATAAGTAAATAATTAAATAGGTTTTATTATGACTATTAATCATAAACATATTAATCAAATTTTTGAATATGACGGAAGCCAGATTAATCCTTCATGGGCATTTCAGGAATTTGGAATTTACGGGTCCTCCGTTATAACCTGGATTGGTCCGGTCAATATCACTCCAGATAATTTAAAGGACTTTGCAGATGTAGGTCTTGAAATCAAATCAAATTACATGGTTAATTTCATCTGTGAGTTTTTTGACCAGCAGCCACCGAATATGAGGGTTGCATATCTAAGGCAAAGACTTCTTGTAATGATTTTCAGGGAAATATTGACAGAGTACGGTGTCGAAACAAATAGGGAAGGTGATGACATTTTTGTCGATGGAGGAAAGCTGTCCATTTCAATAGCTTCAGTTTCCCTTAGCTCAGCAAAGATACACTTTGCTCTTAATCTGAAAGATGAGGGAACTCCTGACGATGTCGATACAATTGGATTGTATGATATTGAGGTTAATGGTCAACATGTTTTCACGGAAGAAAACTTACTGGATTTAATCAATGAAACCGTTACAAGATTTATCGATGAATTGGAAACAATCGAAAATGATATAAGCAAGACAAAGGTGTTAGGATGAAAATTTTAGTTAATGGTATTCAATCTAATTTAAGATTCTCTTCAGCTCATGTAATTCCGGGCCATGATTCATGCGGATTTATTCATGGTCATTCCTACTTTGTGGATGTTGAAATAGAAGGTGACAGGGCTGGGGAATTTGAGTTTGTAGTGGATTTTAAGGATGTTAAAGGATTCACTAAGGCAATTTGTGATGAACTGGATCACAGATTATTAATCCCTGTTTACAATAATCTAATAAATTTTAAGGATTTTGACAAAGGTAAAGATTCAATTTTTGATTTAAAAGAACAAAAATCAGTTTACTTTAAAATTGAGGGTAAAGGATATTCTCTGCCTTCTGTAGACTGTGTATTTTTGCCTCTTCCATATACTTCCGCTGAAGAATTGTCCAAGTTTTTCGCTGAAACCTTGGCCAAAAAGCTCTCTGAAACTTACGATAATCTGCAGTCAGTTTCAGTTTGCGTAAATGAGGGAATAGGTCAGGGAGCATTATACAGGAAAGATATAGAATGAAAGCTCCAATCATTGAAATATTTTCCTCTTTTCAGGGGGAAGGCCTTTTAATAGGTCAAAGACAAATTTTTGTCAGATTTGCAGGCTGTAACCTAAACTGCAACTATTGCGACACCAA
This sequence comes from Methanobrevibacter sp., assembly GCF_030539555.1. GTDB lineage: Archaea > Methanobacteriota > Methanobacteria > Methanobacteriales > Methanobacteriaceae > Methanocatella. Next base: position 5,557 of record NZ_JAUNXX010000077.1, read on the forward strand.
TGATAGTAAATCAGCAAATTCAGGCAAGTCAATGACTCCCGATGAAGTCGCCAATGAGATAAGAAATATATTGACTCCTGACTGCAAGACAATTTCATTTACTGGAGGTGAGCCTAGTTTATATCCGGACTTTATATCTGAAGTTTCAAAAAGCTTCGATTTAAAGATCATGTTAGAAACAAACGGGACTTTGCCGGACAATATTGATTTGATTGAAAAATTAGACATGGTTTCTTTAGATATTAAATTACCTGAGCATTTTGACGGCGATTTTGATGAAGAAATTTTTTTAAATGAGATTAAATCACTAAATTTATTAATGGCGAAGTGCATAAATGTATATTGTAAAGTAGTTATATTGCCTTCAACAAAAATAAAGTCATTTAAAGAGGTAATCAAAAAATTATCTGATAATATTTCAAGCAAAAGTAATCTTCAAATAATTATCCAACCTTCTAGTCCATTAAGTGAATGGAAGGACCTTAATTTTAAATTATTTGAGTTTTCCGAGATTGTTGGGCAATATTTTGAAGTTTCCACCATTCCTCAAATCCATAAGATTTTGGACATTGAGTGAATTTGTTTTTAATATATTGATTTTATTTAGTTTTTGAAGTGCAATTGTAAATTGAGGTGTGTAAATGAAAAATAAAACATCCATTAATAGAAAATCAAACACAGGTGCAGTTGAACGTGAAACAAAAGTTCACGACAAAGAAGGAGACATAATGGCTATTGCATCAAGAGAAGTCATTTCAATTCCTCCTACTAAACCTATTAAAGATACTGCAAAAGTAATGATGGAACATGAATTTAGAAGATTACCAATCACAGACCCTGGTTCAGGTAAGTTATTGGGTATTGTAACAGTAATGGA
>NZ_JAUNXX010000078.1 GCF_030539555.1 Methanobrevibacter sp.
AAATGAATAAATATCATATGATACATCAAAAGAATAATATTGTTCATTAATCGCGGAATCATGAATCAATCGTACTAAACCAAAATCAGTTATTTTAACAATCCCTTCGCTAATTAAAATATTGTCTGATTTAACATCCCCATGAACATAGCCTTTTTGGTTTACATATTCCATTGCATTGCAAAACTGAATGCACCACTTTAAAACTTGTTCTTCACTTATATCTTCTGATTCCATATATTCTGTTAATGTCAGATGGTTTTGTTCATTAGGGAGGATTGGTTCCATTAAAAGATAAGGTCGTCTATTATCATCTAAATCTGCGGTAAATGCAGAAACAATATTTGGATGTTCGGATAATTCTATCCAGGGATAAATTTCTTTTTTAAACTCGTTTAAGTCATTAATGGAGATATTTTCATTTTGTAGGGTTTTCAATGCTAAGGGAATCCCAGTTATTTTATTTTTTACAATATAAACAACGCCAAAACCTGATTTATTTTCACCACCTCTAACATGAGTTATTTCAAAATTTTTAAATATTTCGTCACCTTCATTAAACTGCTTTGACATATAATCTCCTGCTATTTTTATAAATTTCTTTATAGTTGATCAAATTCGTAAATTCTAAATTTCAGGTCTTTAATTTTAGTATATATGTTGATTAATGATGTCAATCTAGTTTTAACATCAACTGGTATTTTTTAGAACCTGTCACTAAAACCTAATCCCTTAAGAATTTCAAAATCATCTGGGGATGAGTATTCTCCAGATATGTATTTATTTTTTACCTTCCAGCCGTTTAATGGACTTGATCAGGTTATCAAAATCAGATTCATAATTTCTATCCTGATCTATTCTGAATTCCTTATACTCATTAATCGCATGAGCTTTGGCCTCAACAGCTGAAACTTTACCTTTTCCTTCCAATAGTGGCAATTGGCTTAATTCAAGATATCCGTAAAGCAATGTTTTCCAGTCTTTCATGAATGTTGGTTTTTGGGAATTTGCCCTTGTCTCTGCTAGTGTTAAAAAACCGTCAACCAGTGTATTCAGTGAATCCAATTCAACTTCGTTTAAGTAGTTTTTTGAGATTACCACGTCTGCCTGCAGGATTTTTCCATGAGGGGCATCTTCCCATGTTGTAAGTCCCATGTTAATTTTATTTTTGTCGCTGCGGGATTTTATGATTTCAGCGGCAGTCTGGCCGGTTATGGCAAACAAGAGCATGTTCTGTACTGTGGCAAAGAAGTCTTTTGTCTCATCAGCATCCAGATTGTAATCAGCACTTGTTGCATATAAATCTGTGATTTTTTGGTTGAATCTTCTCTCTGAAGCACGAATTTCACGAATTCTTGAAAGCAAATGGTCAAAGTAGTCTTTTCCAAATCTTGAGCCTTTTTTTAATAATTCATCATCCAGTGCAAAACCTTTTACAATATACTCCTTAAGCACGCCTGTCGCCCACCTGCGAAAGTGTGTTGCCTGTTTGCTGTTTACACGGTAACCGACTGAGATAATGGCATCCAGGTTGTATAATATTGGTTGTGTTTTCGCATCAGGGTTTATAATAACGATTTCAGTATTATTGAAATCGTTCGGATTGAAGGTAACTTCCGATTTTACTAATTCTCCGGATTCAAAAATATTATTTAAATGAGTACTTATTGTATTGATATTTTTACCAAATAATTCGGCCATGGTTTTTTGTGTAGTCCACATTGTGTCATTTTCTGAATCAATAATTACATTTATGGCCACTGCTCCGTCTTCACTGGTATATAATAATGTTTTTACAACTTCATTATTCATATTTAAACCCCGCATATCTAAAATTGCTATAATAATAAGTAGGTTTATAATGTATATAAAAGATTAGAGAGAGCATTTGAAAAGTAAGATTTTTGTATATACTAAGCTAGTTTGCTACAATTTTCGCTCTTAGGCGATATTACTAAAACCTGAAATCCTTAAAAAATTTCAGAAGTGTCACCGGATTGGTATTTTCAAGATTGTAAAATGCATGATACTTTTTATGACACCAGTGACATAATGTTATGCCGTTGTCTAGATCAAGTCTAAGCGGAATAAAATTTTTAAACGAGAAGACATGATTTGCTTCCAAGTGCTGGTCGGCTCCGCATAAAACACAGCATTCATTATCCCTTTCTTTTATACTTTTAACCCAGTCCTTATACTCTTTGGTGTTTCTCACTTCATCTATGTTTTTGCTTTTGGAAATGTCAATCCATTCGTCTTTTTGGCTCATGATTATTCCTCACTGAATTTAAGAGTAGCTATTTATACTAAAAGATAAAAAAGTTAAAATTGTAAAATAGAAATTATTTTACTACCTATTAAAGAGAAAGTAATATAATGTTTGGCTTGTATTAGTGTATTTTTTTCAGACCTCAACAAATAATTAAAAAAATGCTTAATTTCAATCTGTTTTTATTTACTTTCAATCACTCGATATTAATAGGATTAGGGAAAATGTTTTTTCCTTTTGGTTTTTAAAAATCACACCTGATTTTTGATGACCTGGTGATGTTCAGACATTGTATCAATGTATATGATTTTTAAACTTTAATTGAACTCCTTTTGAATTAAAAAAATCAAGCTTTAGACCATTATTATTTATTAAATTAAACTTAAATTTACCTAAAACCCAATTTAGTACAGATAACTTTAATATCTATACATATAATATTGTTTATCTATTTATTAATATATACTTTCTCATTATTCAATCATATTTGAATTTTTTAAAAGGCGTTAAATTAATCTAATCAAATGATTTTTTTGCAAAAAGAAATATCAAGGATTTTAAATGAGATTAATAAAAAAATACCCATATAAAATATTCAATTACTCATTTTAAATGCAAACGAATTTTTTCATTAAATTTAACTGCCTGAATGAAAAATCACAAATGCCAAATAAAATTCAAAAAACATCAAAAAAATCTTACATTATCCACTAGTTTACAACAAGTTAACCGATAATAATTTCCCAATTAATCCACACTCAACAAATAATATTCAATTCACAATTTTAGACAGTAAATAATCGGATAAATCAATTAACCAAATTTTTTAAAGCTGTTTTTAAAATTAGCAAAAACACGTCCTAAAAAATCAAGGTAACCAAAAGGTTACCATTGCTTAAAACGAATAAAACAAACTAAAAGAACGTTATAAATTTAACAACCAAATAATCATCACCAAAAAAATAAAAACACAAATTCACAACTTGAATTTCAATATTTAAACTAATTATCAAAACTTTCATAAAAGAAGTAATGTCCGAGACATTGATACAATACATGTAGATTTGTCAAGTAAATTGAAGCTCTTTTTGAAAAACAACCTTGATTTTGGCAGATTCCAAAAAAAGAATTCGTCAAAATCTTCTAGAAAAACGAGGTTATTAAGATGAAGAGTGGGAATAAAACAATACTACTAATTTCAATGTTAGTAATGTTAATCTGCTGTGTAAGTGCAGTAAGCGCAACAGACGCAGACAACATTACCGTACCTGATGATACAGATGTCATTGAAATAGATGATACTGTTGACTCAGTTGAAGAAGTAGAAAGTGATGGGATTGATGACACTGTAGATGGTGTAAACACCCAACAAAACTTAAGAGGAGCAAATATTAATGGGAATCCAGTAAGCATATATTTTGGTAATGATGGTGTTTTATTAAGCACTGCTGGAAATACATTAACATTTGGTGGCGATTTTTACAAAGCAAATTATAATTATAAAAATTTTATAATTAATAGGGCTGTAACAATTAATGCAAATACTACTGATGCTCCAACATTACACGATATGGGATTCGAATTAATAGCTAATGGAATTACTTTAAATGGTATAACATTTGACATGACTGCACCAAGTGGTGAAAGTTGTTATTTAATTGATATTGAAAGTGCAAATAATGTGAATGTAACAAATAATAAAATTACATATGTTTGTGATGTTACAAATGAGGATTATTATAATTATGTAATTAAAGTTAGAGATAGTGAAAATGTAACTCTTTATAACAATACTATTACTGCAACATTACCTTTAAAGGATGTTGATTATAGTCATTGGACACCTGAACCAACAATTGATTATGATTTAGTTTCTGTCGTTGCTGTAGAAAGTTGTTATCGTTTTAAATTTGTAAACAATACTGTAAATGTAACAATAAATAATCGTACTGGTGATTATCCTACATTAAGTTCAATACTTATTGTAAAATCAAATAATGCTAGTTTAATTGGAAATAAAATATCTGTACAAGATATGGTGACTGGAGAAGAAGAAGCAAATTTCTTATATGCAATTGATATTTACAAATGTTATAATTTAACAATCGATCACAATAAAATAGATATAAATAGTAATAGTGGTAATCTTACCATAAATGGTACTGGTGCTGCTTATGGTATACAATTAACTGGCCCACATACTGGAGTAATGATTTCATACAATAATATTACAACTGCTAATAATGGTCCTAATTTAGGTATTTACTCTCAAAATACTATAGGTGAAACTAACTTAACTATTAAAGGTAATATTATTAATGTAACTGGTAGGGCAGGTTATCATCCGTGGGCATTAGTATCTGGTATGGAATTACAAGATACATATGCTACTGTATGTGGTAATACTATTGATGTAACTAATGTTGAAGGTGCAACTGGAGGTTATATTTATGGTATAAGTTACTGTCAACCTACTGGTGGCGACCATACTTATATCATTTGCAATAATACTGTGAGAGTTCCCGATGGAGAATATGCAGTTTATTTGGATGGAGTAATTGATACTGTAGTTACTAATAATTGGTTATATTCAGCATTAGATCATGGAGATGGTGCAGTAGAAGTCATTGGAACTAATATTACTGATACTGGGAATTTTCCATATCCATAATTGTGATTTTATTTTTGAGAGGTTATATTTTATCTAAAACTTCTCAAAATTTTAATGTATTGATTTAAAATGTATAATAAAAAAATTTTAATTACTCTCGTTATTTTTTCTTTAATCTTTTCGCTTGGAGTAGTTTCTGCATCAGAATTAAACGAAAATTCATATTTGAAGGAATCTTATGATGATGCAGTAATATCAACTGATTTAAACCAACTGGAAATGCAAGAAGGCAATGATATTGGGTTGTCTGAAGATAGTTCTTGTGATATTTACGTTGATGAAAAAGGAGATAATGTAAATAGTAATGGGACTAAAGAAAATCCATTCACTACTTTAGATTCCGCATGTACTAGTGTTAATGAATACAAAGAAAAAATTACTGTAAATATTTATAATGGAAATTATACTTTAGGTTCTGAACTTCAATTTAATACTTCAAATTTGCATATTAATGCGATAGGTAATAATGTAATAATAAAAAATTTATATGATGCTGATGGGATAAAACAATCATTTGGTTTAATCGAACAGGGCAATGGTAATTTTACAATGTCTAATGTAATTTTCGATGGTTCTAGTTGGACTAAAACTAATACACAAGGTCAATTTTTCACTCCATTCAGTAATGGGGATGGTAATATTGTAAAATTTGATAATTGTACTTTCATCGGATTTGAAAGTACTAAGAATCAGCTTGGAACTATATTGCCTCATTCTACTAAAACTTTAAACACTAATAATCTATATGAATTTACTAATTGTAAGTTTATTAACTATACTACTGCATCTACTCGTGGGATTGGTATTGCATTTGGTTGCGATGTAACTTTTTTAAATTGTATTTTTTCAGCAGAATATTCTGAAGGTATAGGCATGATTAAAGCAAAGACTGTTATTTTTGACAGTTGTTGGTTTGGTTATAATGATTTTAATGATAATAGAATGTTCACTGCTAAAAATAGTATGAATGGTAAAATCACTAATCGTCCAGGTATAACTCAAGGAATTTATCATTTCACACGATATGCAATTTTTGATGTTTCTGAAAATTATTTGGGTGGTAATGTCTATGAAATTGTAGGTAAATTAATGTGGAATGATACAACTACAGATAATATTGATAAATTGGGTCCAATGACAGTCTATTTATCAGCAGATAATGGTGACATTCCTAAAACAGCAACTTTAGAAAATGGTATTTTTAAAGTTAACTATATTGCTGAATCAGATTCTCATGAAATTACAGCAGTATTGGATCACCAAATAATTAAATTAAATAATACAATTAATTTCGCATTAAACTCCCCAAGTATTCAATATGGTGATGACCAGAATGTTACTGTAACTTTCCAGAATAATGTTAGTGGTACAGTATATGTGACTGTGAATAATAATACTTATAGGGTTTATTCTGATAATAAAAATGTTACTGTTGTACCAATTGACGATAAATTACCTAAAGGAACTCACGAGGTTAATGTAAAA
>NZ_JAUNXX010000038.1:0-12535 GCF_030539555.1 Methanobrevibacter sp.
TGCAAATATTAAAAATAACACCATTTCCGCTGAAGGTTCAAATATTGGATCTGAAGGCACTGGTGATCCATTATTATCTAAAAACAGTATGGGCATAACCCTTAAAGGATATGCATTAATTGAAAACAATACTATTTCAGCTAGCGATATTGGAATTCAAGTTGTAAAAGGTAGTGATGAAGTGTCAATTGCCGGCAACAAAATTAATGTAAATGTTAACACTGATGCAATTGATAATTATGCTATTGTTGCAGTAGACACTGATGATTTAGTAATCGAAAATAATTCTATTGCGTTTGTTGGTAAAAATAATGGAACTACTCAATCTAATGCAATATTGGCTGATGGAATAGATTCTCTTGTAATAAAAAATAATACATTCGATTTGTCTTTAGTTTCCGCTCATGTTGATTGGCCTGAAATACCGGAAGGTTCCTGGAATTATGTCAGAACTCCTTACAGTGAAGGTATTGTAATTAAAGATAGTGAAGGCGCTATATTTGATGGTAATACTGTAACTGTTGTTTATAATAATTTCACAGGCAGTGACGATACAATATATGTTATTGATTTAGTTGATTCAGCGAATTCCATGATTTCAAATAATCATATTGAAGCTAGTGGTCATACATATGTTTATGGAATGATTATTGTATCAACCAATTTCACAGCTGAAAATAACACTGTATATGCAATCGCTGACGGATACTGTGCTTATGCTATTAATCCTGATGCAGGTGCAAGTGGTGTCGTAAAAAACAATACTCTTGTTGCAATCGCTCCTGATGTGGCTTATACTGTATATTCAATGATGTGGGGAGACCCTACTGGAATGGATATTAAGTATGTTGGCAACCAACTTTACGGTAAAGCATATTACGTTAATGTATTCGACATTGGAGGAGCTAATGAAGATATTATTAACAACACTGTAATTGCTGAAGGTAATTACACTATTGCTATTTATTCCGGCTCTAAAAACAATACCATTTCCGGAAACATAATTAGGGCATTAGGTTCAGGTGAAGGCAATAAGACCATAGGATATACTGTAAATGAAATTGAAGCAATCAAACTTTCAGGCGCTAATGCGGTCATATCTGACAATTACATTGAAAGTACAGGTCAATATGCAATTGATTTAGGCAATACTGATTCAACTGTTGAAAACGATAATATTAAAGCTAAAAACTCTGTAGGTACTGCTGCAATTGCTAATGCAGGTTCCGGTGCAGTTATCGCTAACATCACTCCATCTTTAAAAACTGTTTTATCCGCTGTGGATGTAAACATGTTCTATGATGACGGTGAAGTTTATTATGTCACTGCAATGGATGAAAATGGAAACCCAATTACTAATGTAACCATTGTTTTATCATACGCTAATGGAACTGTAATTGATTCACAACTTACAGACCAAAAAGGTATTGCTCCATTCTACATTGATTATGCTGCTGGAGAATATGCTGTTGTAGCTACATTCTATGGAAACGATGTATATGGATCCAAATCATTTAACGGTTATATTACTGTTGATCCTAGACCAACTGAAATATATAATGCAGCTAATCCAACCGTATTATTGACTGCTGTTAAAAGTGGTTATTACTATAAAATAACTTTGGTCGACACAATTAATGTCGGTGTTGCAGGTAAATCCGTTGCAATTACATTTGATGGTAAAACTAAAAATTATACTACTGATGAAAATGGTGTAATTAAATATAAACTAGTTGCATCTAAAACTGGAAACAAAAAGATTACTATTTCCTTCAAAGATAGTAATTATGTTGAAGCTTCATCATCTACAACCATTAAATTGACCAAACAAGCAACTAAAATAACTGCCGCTAAAAAGACTTTTAAAGCTAGTGTCAAAACCAAGAAATATACAATAACTTTAAAAGACAGCAAAGGTAAAGTAATTAAGAGTGCAAAAGTTACCATCACAGTTAAAGGTAAAAAATATTCTGCTACTGTTAAAAATGGTAAAGCTACATTTAAAATTACTAAATTAACTAAAGTTGGTTCTTGGACTGCTAAAGTTAAATTTGCAGGTAATACCTATTACAAAGCATCTACAAAATCTGTTAAAATTGTAGTCAAAAAATAGAGATTTTTAATCTCTATACTTTTTTTATTTTTTCATGTATGGCATTAAATTAATATTTGCTGTTTTTAAAGCTAACTCTATTTTAATGAATTTTTCACTAATTTTTATTAATTGTTTTTATGGTGCTGGCCATATAATTAATTGAAAAACTAAGTAGAGGGGATGAAAATTCAATCCTAATAATTCCTGTTTTCGGGTAATTAAATTTTTTACCAAATTATCTTTTCATTATCTACATTACTCTAGTTAAAAATAGTATTTTTCAGAGGATTATCAAAAATATTGTAGTTTGATATTATTATTCATTAAAAAAAAGTTTAAATCATGATTTTAATTGCATCTAAAATTAATAAAAAGGATGGGAAACAAACTAGCAAAATGCTAATCTATTTCATTGCATCTTTAACTCTGTCAAAGATTCCTTTTTCAACATGCTTAATTTCATCACCGCTTATTTCAGCGAATTCCTTAAGCAATTTTTCCTGTTTTGAATTCAATTTCTTAGGAACAACAACGTTAACTGTAACATACATGTTTCCTCTGCCGGAATGTCTATATGAGGTCATACCTTGGCCTCTCAATTTAAATACAGTTCCACTTTGTGTACCTGGTGTGACTTTAAATTCAACTTCTTTTCCTTCAATGGTAGGAATACTTATTAAATCACCTAAAGCGGCTTGTGGGAAACTGATTTGCTGTTCCATATATAAGTGATCCCCTTCACGGACAAACTGTTTATTCCTTTTAATGTGGACTGTAACGATTAAATCTCCTTCAAGACCAGGAGCTTCGCCACAGTTTCCTTCACCTGAAACTCTTAAGTGGTTGCCTTCATCGACTCCTTCAGGAATTTCAATTTTAATTGTTTTAGTTTTTCTTTTACTTCCTTTACCGTGACAATCTTCACATGGTTCGGTAATTATTTTACCTGTACCACCACATTCCCTGCAGGGTCTGACATTTACCATCTGTCCTAGGAATGTGTTGCTTACTTCTTTTATTTGTCCTGTTCCACCACAGACTTTACAGGTTTCAGGTTCTACGCCTGGTTTGGATTTGGATCCGTTACATGTAGGACATATTTCGCTTCTTGTAATTTTGATTTCTTTGTCGCATCCTGTGTATGCTTCTTCTAAAGTAATTGGAACTTCAGTATAAATGTCAGAGCCTCTTTGAGGTCCTGTTCGTCCACCACGGCTACGGCTTCCTCCACCAAAGCCGAACATATCGAATATATTTCCAATATCGAATCCCTGGAATATGTCTTCAAAGTTTACATTTTGATAGAAATCTTCTGCAGTAAATCCATCCATTCCCGCATGACCAAATTGGTCATATCTTTGACGTTTCTCATCATCGGATAAGACAGCATAAGCTTCACTTACCTCTTTAAATTTTTCTTCAGCACCTTCCTCGTCACAAACATCTGGATGGTATTTTCTGGCTAATTTACGATAAGCTTTTTTAATTGTCTTTTCATCTGCAGTTTTATCTACTCCAAGAACTTCATAGTAATCTCGCTTGTCTGCCATTTATTCACCTTATAATGATAGTTTAAAAAAAATAGATAGAAAAAATAATAGTTTTATCTATTGTTAGTTTATTGATTGATTCTGATTTCTGATTTATTATATTATCCTAACAACATAATAAAACTTTATTATTTAATCTAATCGTCTTTTACTTCATAGTCTGCATCAATTGTGTCATCATCGTTGTCTGGAGCACCAGCTTGGTCTTGTCCAGTAGCTTGTTGGGCTTGAGCTTCAGCTTGTGCTTGTTGGTAAATTTTTGCACCAATCTCTTGAACTACATTTGATAATTCATCAGACTTTTCTTTAATGGCAGCAACATCATCGCCAGCTATAAGTTCTCTTAATTCAGCTACAAGTCCTTCGACTTTAGTTTTTTCATCTTCAGATACTTGATCTTTGAGTTCATCTAAGGTTTTCTCTGAAGTATAAATTAATGAGTCTGCATTGTTTCTGATTTCTATTTCTTCTTGTCTTTTTGCATCTGCTTCAGCGTTCATTTCTGCTTCTTTGATTTTTTGTTCAATTTCTTCATCAGATAATTTAGTTGATGATGTAATGGTAATTGCTTGTTCCTTACCGGTTCCTTTGTCTTTAGCAGTTACATTGATGATACCATTTGCATCAATATCGAAAGTTACTTCGATTTGAGGAATTCCTCTTGGAGCAGGTGGGATTCCAACAAGTTGGAAACGTCCAAGTGAGGTATTGTCTGCAGCCATTTTTCTTTCTCCTTGCAATACGTTAATGTCTACAGAAGGTTGATTATCTGCAGCAGTTGAGAAAACTTGGCTTTTCTTTGTTGGGATAGTAGTATTTCTTTCGATTAAAGTAGTGGATACTCCACCTAAGGTTTCAATACCTAATGATAAAGGAGTTACATCTAATAAAACGATGTCTTTAATTTCTCCAGCCAATACTCCTCCCTGAATTGCAGCACCCATGGATACACATTCCATTGGGTCAATACCACGTTCAACTGGTTTTCCTATGAATTTTTCAACAAATTTCTGTACAATAGGCATTCTTGTAGGTCCACCAACCAAGATGATTTTATCAATGTCACTTTTATTCATTTTTGCATCATCTAATGCTTGTTGCATTGGTTTACCTGATTTTTCTACAATGGAATCAACTAATTCTTCTAATTTAGCTCTGGTGAGTGAAATGATTAAGTTTTTAGGAGTTCCATCACTGCCCATTGCAATAAATGGTAAGTTTACTTCGGTAGTTGTAGTGGTGGATAATTCGATTTTTGCTTTTTCAGCAGCTTCTCTTAATCTTTGTACTGCTTGATCGTTATCCATTAAATCTACGCCTTCTTTAGCTTTAAATTCGTCAGCAAGGTATTTGATTAAGACATTATCCATATCGGTACCACCAAGTTGTGTGTCTCCGCTGGTGGATCTTACTTCAAATACTCCTCCACCGAATTCCATAATGGTTACATCTAAGGTACCTCCACCGAGGTCGTATACCATAATGTTCATGTCTTCTTCATCAGATTTGTCAAGACCATATGCGAGGCTTGCTGCAGTTGGTTCGTTTACGAGTCTCACAACATCAAGTCCAGCAATGGTTCCGGCATCTTTGGTTGCGGTTCTTTGGTTGTCGTCAAAGTATGCAGGTACGGTAATTACAGCTTTTTCGACAGGTTCTCCTAAGAATGTTTCAGCATCTTTTTTAATTTTTTGTAAGATGAATGCGGAAATTTCCTGTGGGGAATATTGTTTACCGTTTACGGTTACTTTGTGGTCTGTACCCATGCTTCTTTTGATAGCACTGATTGTGTTTTCAGGGTTGGTTACTGCTTGTCTTCTTGCAGGTTCTCCAACTAACATTTGACCGTCTTCGGTAAATGCAACATAACTTGGGAATGATTTTCCGTATTGGCTTGCACCTTCTGCGGAAGGTATTGTAGTTGGTTTACCTCCTACAAGTACTGATGCAGCTGAATTACTTGTTCCTAAATCGATACCAATAATTTTTTCTTTTTTAGCGTCAGACATAATTATCACCTATTTTTTTTATAAATAATTTAATAAACTTGATTATTTTTTACATACTATAACTTTGGAGTATTTAAGGACTTTGTCTTTGTACATATATCCTTTCATTAGTTCATCTATAATATATCCATTTTCAACATCTTCTGATTCTTGGGTCATTAGCGCTTCATGACGGGTGAAATCAAATTTTTCACCTTTTGCAGGAATTTCTTCTACGCCTTCTTTAGTTAAAATATCACTGAATTTACTGTAGATGAGTTCTACTCCTTCTCGTAAGTCTTTATCATTTTTAATTTCTAAAACTCTACCGAAATCCTCATAACAGTCTATGAACTCTTTTATGATATTCTCATTTGCGAATTTGATTATTTCTTTATTTTGTTTATCGGTTATTTTTTTGAAATTTTCGAAATCTGCTTGAAGTCTTTGTGATAGAGAGATATATTCTTGAGTTTCATTTTCTTGTTTTTCAAGATCTTCTTTGAGTTTGGTTAACTCTTCATTTTTTAAAGTTAACTCTTCTAGAAGTTCATCATATTCTTCTTGATTATCTTGAGTTTCAACTTCAGTTTCGTTTTTATTTTCATCAGTCATATGGGCACCCTATTCACATTTTTTTGAAAAACTATTGTAATAACTCTTTACAGAGAATTTTTTTCTTTAAGTTCTTTAATATAGGTTTTGGGAATTTATGGACATATAGGAAAATGGTTCATTAAATCAGAGTTATTACTTCAAGTTTTTCTGAACCAAATATTAAAGTAACAAAAAGTTATCTTTCTCTTACTATATTATAGTAACAAAAAGTTATATAAAGGTTTCGATTATTTTGACTTTTTTCTTACAATGAGTAATAAAAATACAATACTTTAAATATGGTATGGGATATAATGTATAATCATGACTAATAGTAATGACATTAATAAAAATGATAGGTATCATAGAAATGTCAATTCTTCTAATGGCCACATAGATATTAGAGGAAACTATAATGACCAATTAGGAGAGATTGATAAAGAAGACATTCTTGATGTAATGGGTTGTAAGACTAGAAGAGATATTATTAATCTTTTAAGAGAAGAACCCATGTTTGTTAGTGAAATATCAAATGAACTGGATATTGGTCAAAAGGCAATCATAGAACATTTGCGGGCTATGGAAGAAATAGGTATTCTGAATTCTTCATATAAAAAAATATTGAGGGGCCGTCCACGTAAATACTATGATTTACAAAATGAAGTAAATATTCATATTACAATTAATAGGAATACTTTTGATGTAAATCTCTCAGACGACATGCTTAATACATTACAACTTCCATCAGGGGATGAATGGTCAAAACTTTTGGATATTGAAAAGAGAATTGATGATGGGCAGCTGGAAGCTATTGATGAGTTGAAAAATCAAATAAGATTGTACGGCAATCTTAAAGAAAGGGCAGAATATATCCTTGAGAGAACTTTAAAAAATAGATAACTTCGTTTTGTGGCCATTATTTAATTGTTTGATATACATAATTCAAACAATCCTTTTTTTACTTTTTTTTAGCGATTATTGCTTGTCCGAGAGATACTGATCCGTCTCCCGCACAGGTATTTTTATGTTGGATGAAATTATACTCCTTGTTTTCAATGAAATTTTTGACAGTATTGGTGATTGCCTCGTTGTAGAATACTCCCCCTGTAGCTCCAATGTTCATAATTTTTTTCTTATCAGCGGCATCGATAGCTAATTCGCTTAATCCGCTGGCTACTGCAATCTGACCTGCACGAGCAATATCTGCCTTTTTGACGCCATTATGATATAATTTTACAATTTCTCTTAAAATTTCTGTAGTATTTAGTTGATTGTCTTCAATGGTATATGGTATTTCAATATCATTGGTAGAGTAATAGGCACAGGATTCAAGTTTCATTGAACATTCTCCTTCATATGTTCTTTCATCACATATTTCAAGTGCAACGGCAATTGAATCGAGAACCCTTCCGGTACTTGTAGTTTTACCAACATTAATTCCGGATTCTAATTGTTTAAAAATATTTTTAATTTCAATTTCCCCATATTTGAAATGAGATGAATAGTTTTTAATCAATTCCTCATCTTTCAGGATACTTGCAAGCATTCTCGCCGGATATTTTGTTGCCATATCTCCTCCGGGCATAAGTTGGCTTTCCAGATGAGCTAATCTTTCGAAATTTTTAACATCAGTATATAGAATCTCTCCGCCCCAGCTTGTTCCATCACTTCCATATCCCACTCCGTCAGCAGCTATCACAATCATTTCATCAACTGCACTGTCATTTGCAAGGGCGATGGAGTGTGCATGATGGTGTTGGATAGGCATTACTTCAGCACCATATTTTTCAGCTAAATCATAAGCTAAACGTGTAGTAAAGAAATGAGGATGCATATCACATGCAATAACATCAAATTCATTAATTTTAGTAATTCTTTGCATATTGGCGATAGCTTCTTTTAGAAATTCTAATGTTTTAGGTTTATTTGTATTCCCAATATGTTGGGAAGGATATAGAATATCATCTTTGGCTATCGAAAAGGTCACATCAAGTTCGGGACCTAAAGCAAGCACATTCAAATCATTAATTTCATAATTAATTTTATAGGGTTCCGGAGTATATCCTCTTGAACGTCTGATGAAGGACAGTTCATTATTTCTGAATCTTATTACGGAATCATCGCACCTATTTAAAATTTGACGATTGTGAACTAGGGAAAAATCATTAACGCCATTGATGATGTCTTCATTTTTAATCATCATTGGTTCTCCGGGGGTATTTGCGGAGGTCATAACATATGTATTAATATCACTTTCATCAAAGAGCAGATAGTGCATTGGGGAATAAGGTAGCATTACGCCGATGTTGTGGAGACCTGGAGACAGTGAATCAGGAAATGGATAATTGTCTTTTTTCTTCAAAATAACAATCGGTCTTTTATTTGAAGTTATCGTATCAATTTCCCTTTCGGATAAATGCGCATACTCCTGAACAGATTTTAAGTCTTTACTCATTACAGCAAATGCCTGATTTGGACGATTCAAACGTTTTCTTAATTCTTTAATAGCATCGTCGTTGTATGCATCGACAACTAAGTGTGTTCCGCCAATTCCTTTAATTGCCAATATTTCTCCATCTTTTAATTTGTCTGCACCCATTTTAATTGGATTTTCACAATCGATTTTATTCAATCCATCATAAAATGCCATCTGAGGACCGCATTCGCTACAACAAATCGCTTCTCCATGGTATCGTCTGTTAAGAGGCTGTTTGTACTCAGCAAGGCAGGGGTCACATAGAGGAAATTCGTCCATTGAAGTTCTGATTCTGTCATATGGGACACTTTCAATAACTGTGAATCGGGGTCCGCAATCGGTGCAAGCATTAAATGGATATTTATAACGTCTATCCTTTGGATTTCTTATTTCTTCAAGACATTTATCACAAATTGCTATATCTGGTGGTATTACACTAATTCCTGAGTATGAATCGCTGCTTTCAATGATTTCAAAATCAGAATAGTCTTTTGAATTAATGTCCTCCACAGTCATGGAATTTATTTTAGCAATAGGAGGTAATTCATTAGCCAATCTTTTAATAAATAAGTCAGTATTCTCGCCCTCAATAATGATTTCAACAACATTTCCAAGGTTTCTAACATATCCGTTAAGATTTAAATCACATGCAAGTCTATAGACATATGGTCTAAATCCCACACCTTGAACTATTCCCTGTGTCAAAATCTTTTGGGCTTTCATAAATATATTATTTAAGTTAAATTTTATATAAAATTTTATCTTAAATAATACTATGAAAGATATTCTTGAAGAGTTGGTCAGTGGAAAAATTAACATTGAAGAAGCAGAAAATCTCTTGAAATCAGAAAATATTTTAGAATTCGATGAGATTGCTAAGTTTGACATTAAAAGAAACGAACGTACTGGTTTTCCAGAAGCTATTTTCGCACCTAGTAAAGATTATGATGATTTAATTTTAATTATAAAAAAATATCTTGAAGCAAATGACGAGAATTTAATTATTACAAAATTATCTCATGAAAGATATGTAAAAATCATTAAAGATTTGGGCGATAATTCATTTATTTTTGATTATAATAAAAGAGCTCAAATTTTAGTTATCAGAAAGGAAATCTCAAAAAAAGAACCTTTAGCAAAAATAGGAATTATCACAGCAGGCACATCAGATATTAATATTGCTGAAGAAGCAAGAGTGATTGTGGAAGAAGGTGGCTGTGAGGCCATCACGTCCTATGATATTGGTGTTGCCGGAATTCATAGATTATTTCCTCAAATTGCATACATGGTTCGTGAAGGAGTTAAAGTGTTTATTGTATGTGCTGGAATGGAAGGTGCATTGCCTTCAGTTGTTGCAGGTTTAGTTGATGTTCCCGTTATTGGGGTGCCTACTTCTGTTGGCTATGGGGTAGGTGAAGGCGGAAGAGTTGCTCTTGATGCAATGCTTCAATCATGTGCTCCTGGAATTGCAGTTGTCAATATTGATAACGGATTTGGTGCTGGAGTGTTTGCACTTACTATTGTAAAAAAATGATTGATATGATTTATGAAACTTTTAATCCTAAAATCCATGATGTTTTTAAGGTGGCTAAATTGGTCTATGATGTGGATTACAGGACATTTGACATGCTTTTTAAAACTCCCCAAAAGGCTATTGAAACAATTGCTAGGGATCTGCCAAAACGTGGCTTGGGCGATTATTTGAAAGTTATTTTAAATGATGACAATGAGATTATAGGGGTATTGATGATTTATACTGCCGATACTTCTCATAAGTTCTATTTAAAATCACCCAAATTATTAATTGTAGATATCCTGGATCATTTTGTCTTATGCGATATTGAAGATGATGATTTGTATCTGGCTGAAATAGCAATTGATGAAAATTTGAGGGGTCAGGGCATAGGAAGAAAAGTTGTAGGTGACGTAATCAATTATGCTAAATCTAAAAATTATAAGCGTGTTACAATTGATGCAGATTTTAGAAATAAGGGAGCTAAATCTCTTTATGAGAAAATAGGCTTTAAGGTATTTAATAAAAAAAGAGTAAAAATTGCCGGTTTTGAAAGAGGAATGAGTAATATGGAGTTAATCCTTTAGAGGAATTTTTTTTATAGCCTCGTGAACCCTTTTACAATTGTTTCTATCTGTAAATAGGAAAAATTCGTCGATTCTTTTAGAGTATTTCTCTTTGATTGAACATTCGTTTTCAACATATTCTATTATCAAATCGACTAATTCATCTTCATTTTTACAAATGTCTCCAAGTCCCATTGTTTCATAATTAAAAAAGCTATTTTCAACATCAAAATGATAATCCTCGCCATATTGGTAGTAAATTACGGGTTTGTGCAGATATGCAAAATCAAATGCTACTGATGAATAGTCCGTAATTAACAGTGATCCGTTATTGAATAATGTTTGAAACTTTGTTTTGTCATGGTCTATTTTAACATAATCATTTTCATCATAAAGATCTATAAAGTTATAAACATTAGGATGGGGCCTGAAAATAATCTCGTAATCATAATCTTTTGCCTTTTCGATTAATTTCTCGTTGTTGAGCAATGAATTGAATCTTTTAAAAAATTCGGTTTCCTTGATGAATTCATTTGATTTTCCAGTCAGATATCTTCTCCATGAGGGTATGATTAAAATCTGTTTTTTGTCTTCCACGTTTTCAAGATTATCATATCTTGGAAGGCCTCTTAACTGAACAACACCTTTGTCGTAATTGTAAGGATATTTGAAAGTTGAATCATATTCCCTTTTGGAACTTACTAAAAAGAAAGATAAATTCATATTTCTTTTATTCAACCATCCGGAGATATTGTCTTTAAGAATTCCATGTTGTAAAAATATGTTATTTGATTTTAAGAGTCCTGCAAAAAACGGATAACCTCCCCAAAATGGATATATTATTCCATTGTCCGGATGGGATGAGATTATATTTTCAACATATAGTCCTAAAAACCTATGCTTGAGAGATTTATATTTCAGTACCGGACCTGTCTTTTTAATTTCATCAAAATCTTCATTATCCGAGCTTAAAATGAAGTATCTGTCAATGTTGTCATTAATTTTAACAGAATATTTAAAAAGATGAATTCCATTGTCATCTGATTCATTCGGGCGGTCCATGTAAAACCATATTCTTTTGTTTTTAAAGAACGGATATCCAATCATATAAGCTATTCTAAATGGGATTGCTTTTTCAAAACCTTTTTCATGTTTTTTTATCATATGAACTAATGATTTTAATTCCTGATTAATCCAATTTAGGGCAGTTTTTCTTTTCACAATGATTTTTTCATTTTTAAGAATGCTTAAAAAATCTTTTGTTTTGGCATATCCCACACTTCTGGAGAAATTACACGGTCTTGAAAAATCAATTTTCAAACTTTTATTTTCGGATTTAAATTCTATTTCATATTTTTCATTGGTCGATAATGGTATTTTTGCCTGAATAGAATAATTTTGAGTATATTTGCGCCCTAAACTGTAATTATCATATTGGGGAAATCTTAAAACTTTTGTTTTAACCTTTTTACCATTGATGAACAGTTCAATGCTTCTATCTGAAATATTGGTAATGCTAGCTAAAATGTTCAGTTGATTATTTATTATATCATAAACATCAATTAAAACTGTATTAAGATTTAATTTTTCCATCAAATCTTCGTTTATATTTCCATATTTCAATTTAAAAAGAAATATTTTAGTTTCATTCTCAATTAAAATATTATCCAAGATTATTTCATCACGAATAAGTCTAACAATTCTCTCGACTTTTGACAAGTCTAGATTTTCTTGTGATTTTTCAATAGTA
>NZ_JAUNXX010000038.1:12545-15536 GCF_030539555.1 Methanobrevibacter sp.
TTTTAATTGATTTAATAAGCTGTATTGCATGGATTTAGTGACTTCACCAAATTTGTTCTCGTTTTTTTCAATCAGATTATTTAAATTTTCTTCGATAAATTTCTCATATTCCATGCGGTTGAATGAAATGTCTTCGGTAGGCAGTGTTTTTTCATCAATATTTTCAATAAAATAATTTCCATCTTTGCAGATTCCCAAATTCGGATAATCAACTGAAATCTGGCTTAAAAAAGTGTTATATTTATTGTAATCATTTATGAATTTTGTTTCATCAATACTTTCTTTTTTAATAAATGTTGAAGGTCCAAGTAATTGAACCGGTTCAGGAATTTCGTTTAAATTGAATGCAGAACTGTTCTTGATTGGATAATCAAGATAATGTTCCAACCGATTATTTTTATAGTAGTAAATTGGTATTGTAACCAAATCGAGATTTGGATTATTTTTTATGAAATCCGAAACATCCTCCAATGTTCTTTTAGATAGGTAATCATTTGCTTCTAAAAAAAGAATATATTCTCCTTCAGTGTTTTCAAGTCCTATATTGTGGGGTGGAAGCATTTCAGTTTCAAAAAATTTGACATTTAAAGGATATCTGTCAATATACTTTTCACAAACTTCCCTGGTATGGTTTAAGGGTTTATCAAGAATGATTGCTTCGACATTATTTTCAAAACTTAATGTTTGATTAATTAGGGAGTTGAGTGTTTTTTCAACACCTTCAGTTGAATCATTGGCAGGTATTATTATAGAAAATTTAATTTCACTCAACTTCATTCCTCTATCAATCTTTTCCTTGTTTATAATCCGGAGTCATTGTCTCAATTATGAATTTTAGATTTTTCTCAATGTTTCCATCATTCTTAAAGTTTTCAAAAATTGCTGTATAAGTATGATTTTGACGATAAAAAACAGAAATTTGTTCAGTTCCGTTGTCATTTGTTAAATATAAGTTGTAAACTTTTTGTTTATTTATTCTTTCAGTATTATTTGTAATATTATCATAATCATTATTTCCATAATCTTCTGATAATTTTTTAAGGGTTTTTGATGCAGTGTTACCTTTTCCATTGTCTTTAATTGTTATTTTTTCAGAATTTTTTTTATTGTATAATTCAACATGGTCATTACCTGAATCTCCGACTGAAAAATCGTCAGGTATTGTTATAGTGGTTTTACTGAATGTTGTAATCGCACTACCTACTGTATTTGAATGATCAACAATATAATACATTGAACCCAGTCCAATGATAAGTATTACTAAAATCAATATCCATCTTTTATCCATTTTCAAACCCTTTTATTTCTTTTTACTAGATTTAACATAGGCGTTACAGACTTTTTTTGCTTCTCCTTCCATAACGATTTTTCCATTTTCAATCCAAATGCATCTGTCACAGATTTTTTCAACTTGTGAGAGTGAATGTGAAACAAGAAGTACTGTCACACCATCTTTCATCATATTTTCAATTCTCTGTGTACTTTTTCTTCTGAATTTAATGTCCCCTACTCCCAACACTTCATCAAGTATTAATATGTCTGGCTGAATTGCGGTTGCAATTGAAAACCCTAATTTTGATTGCATACCTTTGGAGTAATTTTTAACGGGATAGTTAATAAATTCTCCAAGTTCAGAAAATTCAACAATCTCATCATATTTTTCATTGAGGTAGTTCTCATCCATACTTAAAAAAGCACCGTTCAAATAAATATTATTTTTTCCAGTATAATTCTTATCAAAACCTGCACTGATAGCAAGCAACGGAGCAACTTTTCCATTGATTTTCACGGTTCCTTCGGTAGGTTCATAAATACCGGAAATAACTCTTAAGAGGGTACTTTTGCCTGATCCGTTGAAACCGAGAACTCCTACCCTTTCGCCCCTATAAACTTTGAATGAAACACCATCAAGAATTCTTATTTTTCGCTTTTCGTTTTTGTTTCGTTTAATTGTTCTAATAACATATTCTTTAAGAGTATCAATTTTATCTTTTGTAACCTTAAATTCCATTACCAAGTCTTCTACTTCGATAGCAACATCCTTGTCCATATCTTCTCTTATTCCGGAAGTTTTATCTTTTTGAAATCTATCAAGTATGCTCATTTTATTACCTACTATATTTCTAATGCTAATTTCTTATCATACATGTTAAATAACACGATTCCTATTGCAAATACAGTAAAAGCAAATGCTGCTAAATAAGATATTTTACTTAAATCAGGTGCAATACCAAACACAACACATTCTCTGAATGTGGAGATTGCAGCATACACTGGATTTAATGTGAATATTACCTGAACTGTTGAAGGTACAATTTCTATCGGGTAAAATAGTGCTGATGCATACATTAAAATTAATGTAAATACGTTGTATAAATATCCAATATCTGAAAAGTATGTATTACATACAGCTAAAATTAAACCAACACCAAATATTAATATGACCAATAGTAGGAGTGGGATAAATCCATATATAATTGTAAAGTGGAATGGGGCTCCGGTAACTAACATAACTCCGAATAATATAACAAATGAAATTAAGAAATTGACAAATTCATAACAAACTGAACTTATAGAAAACATGTATTTTGGAACATAAATCCTTTTCAATAAACTAGCATTCTTTCTAATTGAATTCATTGCGCCTTTTGTAGCGGCATTATAAAAGTCATAGATTAATCTTCCAGATAAAAAGTAAACCGGATAATTTTCTATTGCCCTACCAAACAACATTGAAAAAATCGCAGTAAACACAATCATAATTAAAAGAGGATTAAAAAAACTCCAAAGGATGCCCAATACGGAATCCTTATATTTTGAAGTCAAATCCTTTTTAACCAATTGTTTTAATAAGAATTTTTTTTCTGAGAATGTATCAAACATGTTCTAACCAATATATTTTCGATTAATTTTATAAACAAGGAATTATATTATTTTCGTCTGTTTTCAAATTCCTCAAATATTTCATCAATTTCCACGCCTTTATAAACT
>NZ_JAUNXX010000128.1 GCF_030539555.1 Methanobrevibacter sp.
GTTGGTTCATGTGTACCCAGGAGTCTTGTTCTCTTAAGTTAGCAAATTCAAATAAAAATTTGTTTAATCCTGCTTCTTCTACACATCTACGGAAAGTAGGTTCGTGAAGACGAGGGGAACAAGCTGCTACAACAACTCTGTTTAAGCCTTTTTCTTTAATATCTTCTTGAATCATTGCTTGACCAGGGTCAGAACACATGTATTTGTAATCAGTTGCGTGAACTACACCAGGTAAGGTCTTAGCATATTCTGCTACTTCAGGACAGTTTACTACTCCACCAACGTTTACACCACAGTGGCAGACGTAAACACCTATCCTTAATTCTTCGTTATTATTTATTTCTTCTGCCATATTAATTCACCTTGTACAAGTCGTGAAAAATATCTAATATATATAAAAAATTGCAATTTTTAAAAATAGTAGTAAAATTTTACATAGTATTAGATATACTAATGTAGTAAATACACATTTATAAAGCTTTCTAATAAAATTTTAGAGTAAAGTTTATATATGATAATATTAAAACGTAAATTAAATTGATTTTTTAGGTAAAAACCAATGTTTGAACTATTTTAATTGAAAATAACTATTAATAATAGATTATACTAGAAACAATAGACACAGAAAAAAATTAACAATAACTTTTTAAACTATAAAATCATGATAATTATGGGAAGTGTAATCAAAGAGATTACAGTATTTATCAAAATACAATCTGATGTTAATTCATAATCCAAATTGTAAGTTATAGAAAGCAACAATGACAGCATTCCAGAAGGCATTGCAGCCTCAACAACAGTGACATTGTACTGTAAATCAACAAGACCTAAATACATAACAATAAAAAATGCAATTAAAGGGAAAAAGAATAACTTCATAACAGAAGTGAACCCTACCATAGCCTTATTTCTTGAAAGCCCACTAAGATTAATTGATAAGCCTAATGAAATCATTATTAAAGGAATAGCACCATCACCCAAATAATTAATTGTATTGTCCAAAACAGGACCAATAGGAATATTCAATATATTAAGGAGGATGCCAAAAATAATGGCCCATAAAGGGGGAAACAGAGCAATTTTCCTAATAGCCTTTTTAACTGTGCCTCCGAATTTTAAAACCAAAATAAAAGACAGCAATATGAATATAAACATTGTTGCAATGTCACAAAAAATGGCTCTTAAAAATCCTTCCGAACCATAAATGCCTAAATTAACAGGATATCCCATGAATGCAGTATTGGCAATCATTACAGTGACAAGAACGCTCCATAATTTCTTATCATCAAAATTCAATTTCTTTAAAATGAAATATGAAACAACTCCAGTAACTAATGAAGATGCTAAGATTACAAAAGGTAATATTCTCAATTTTGGAATCAATGATAAATCTGAAGAATATAATGCTGAAAAGATCATGCATGGAAGTAGAATATTCATTACTATTTTGTTTAAAGGATCAATGTCCTTTTCAGATAAAAAATCGATACGTTTTAAAACATATCCAATAGCAATCATTAAAATAATTGTTAAAATAGTAATTTCGATTTGATTCATATAATAATTATTAAAATGAAATAATATAAAAAATTAATTAAAAAAAAAGAAATTAAAATTAGCTAACGATACCTTCGCTAGTAATTTTAAATACACATTCACCTTCAGGCAAATGAGGACTGTCAACTAAACGAGCAATTCTTTTACCTGCCAATCCTTTTTTAAGCCAGATTCTGTAAGTGGAAGCGTGACCTAAAACATGCCCTCCAATAGCCTTAGTAGGACTTCCAAAGAATGAATCAGGTTTGGCTTGTACTTGATTTGTTAAAAATACAGCGACATTATAAGTATTAGCAATTTGTTGAAGTGAATGCAAGTGCTGGTTTAATTTTTGTTGTCTTACAGCTAAAGATTCTCTTCCAACATATTCTGCCCTGAAATGTGCCATTAATGAATCAACAATAACTAATTTAACATTAATACCGCTTTGAATAAGTTCATTAATTTTATCAACCATTAAAATTTGGTGAGCAGAATTAAATGCACGTGCCACATGGATTCTTCCCAAAACTTCATCTGTGTCTAATTCAAATCCTTCAGCAATTTGTCTAATCCTTTCAGGGCGGAAAGTATTTTCTGTATCTACAAATACACATTCACCATCAAGTCCTCCGAGTTCTTCAGGTAATTGTACAGTGACAGCTAATTCATGAGAAATTTGACTTTTACCAGATCCGAATTCACCGAATACTTCAGTGATAGATTGAGTTTCGATTCCTCCACCAATCAAATCATTGAATTCTTGACTTCCAACAGTGATATGGCCAACATCCTTTCTTCTTTCATCAACTTCT
>NZ_JAUNXX010000129.1 GCF_030539555.1 Methanobrevibacter sp.
CTCCATATATGCAAAGAAATTATCGTCACACAGACCCATTTTTTCCAGAAGTGATTTTTTATACATTGCAGCTCCAGCACAGCTTGAAAAAATCTCACAAACTTCGCTAAATTCTGTTGAATTGTGATTTTCACCTTTCTTTTTAGTCCATGCCATGAGATTGTATTCATCCCCAACATCATCAATTAAATCCTTATTGTTGTATTGAAGCATTTTAGCCTGTACCGAAAATATGTCATCAGATGATGAAATTAAATTTATTAATGCTTTAATGGAACCTTTCTTAACTTCAGTGTCATTATTTAGGGAGAATATATATTCATATTTAGCTTCCTGAACTGCCTGGTTAACTGCGGGAGCAAAACCTAAATTATCACTGTTTTCGATAAGATTGACTGGAAAATTAAAAGAGTTGCTTTTAATGTAATCAACACTATTGTCATTTGATCCGTTATCAACAATAATAACCTCCCCAATGCATTCGCAATCATTATTAAGAGAGTCAAAAAATGTTTTCAGGAATTTTTCACCGTTATAATTGGGAGTAACAACCGAAACTTTCATATTAATCAATCGAATTTTTAAATTTTTTCCACACTTTATAATATATTTTTGGATTTAATAAAAATAATTTGATTTTGAGTTTAAATTTACTATCCCCTTCAAATTTAGACAGTTTTGTAAGCAAATCCATTTCTTTCATTTTATCGATTACATCATTAAAATCGTAGGAATTATAAAAAAAATAGTTCATATTTCCAAAAATAGCTTTGGGAATTCTTGATGTAGTAATTAACTTAGACAAGTCACTTAATCCCCGTTTTTCATAAAATTTGCCCAATTCTTCAAACATGTCCACGATGTCAAAACGTCTGAATTCTGATGTTCTGATTGCAGAAGTCGGATGCTGAATATAATAATAGGTTATTTCATTTGAAATTGATATTCTATCACCATAACTCAATGCCGTTAGGGCAAAGTACGTATCTTCACCGTAAATATAGTCTGAAGAAAATTTAATTGAATTGCTTTTGATAATATCTGCATTATACATTAATTGAACAAAATTGAATGGAATCTGCATTTTTAACTCCATTTCTATAAATTCTTTAGTAGATATATTCTCCTGTGAATAGATATGGGGACTGGAAGTGTTTTCCCCTTCTTTTTTTACCAATTGTGTTAAACTAAACTCACATTCACCATTATATAAGCTTGATAGATGATTTGGTGCTATGATATCATCGGCATCGACAAAAACCAGATAGTCTCCATTTGAAATTTCAATACCCTTATTTCTTGCAGAGCTTACACCTTGATTTTCCTGATGGACAATGGCATTCGGAATGTTTGTTGCTTTTAGCTTTTCGCAGGCAATATCCAAACTATTGTCGCTTGACCCATCATCTATTATTATGATTTCAAAACTGTCAAAATCCTGATTAATTATTGAATCAAGTGTGGCCCCTATATATTGGGAGTTATTAAAAACCGGAACTATAACACTAACCTTAATATTATCCATATTACCTACCTTATTTTAAGAGAAAATCAACTACTCTCTTGGATGATTTACCGTCTATTGAATCAAATTGTGTATTTAGGAAACTTGACATTTTATCTTTATCGAAATCATTATTTTTAATTGCACCGATTAACTCGTCACAATTATAAACCAACTTGCCTGGAACTGTTTTTTTGAAATCGTAATAAAATCCTCTCTCAGATGCAAGATAATTATCCAAATCATAAACAAAAAACACAATAGGCTTATTTAAAATAGCATATTCAATCATTATGGATGAATAATCAGTGATTAAAATGTCACTTATCATCATTAATTCCTGTTCTGAAGGATAGTCACTGCAATCAATGTATTCCTCACTTGATTCTATATCCTGAGAGTAAAAATTCTTTATTTTGGGATGAAGCCTTAAAGCCAAGACATATTCATCACCCAAAATCTCATTAAATTTTTTCAAATCCAAATAATTCAGGACATTGTTATACCTTTCATTATCCCTAAAAGTTGGAGCATAGAGAATAATCTTTTTGTCCTGGACATAATTATACTTTTTAAAAAAATCCTTTTTAATTTTATCCAAATCATGATTTTCGAAATAATAATCCAATCTAGGAAGTCCAAGAGCTTTGATTTTTTCTTTGTTAATCTGAAAGGCTTCAGCGTAATAATTTTCTATGTGCTTAGATGACGTTATCAGATAATCTGTATTATTGCTTATCTTTAAAAGCATGTCAATATCTTCAGGACTTGCAACAGATCCGCCAAACTTTTTTGACGCGCCAGGAGCATGCCATAGCTGAACCACTTTAGTTTCAT
>NZ_JAUNXX010000079.1 GCF_030539555.1 Methanobrevibacter sp.
TAACTTCATGATTCATTTTTCACAATCAAATCACTAGGCAGACAAATTACTATTTGTGTGCCTACTGTTGAGTTCACTATCGGTAAAAATGTTTTCAAATTCAGCGACAAAGTTATTTTTAAGTTTAATCATGAAGAATAAGGTTGATTTTTGACTTATGATATTCTTTTGAATTGTAAAAGATTGAAACTAATATTTGATAATATCATTTGTAGACATAATCTAAACCATGATTAAGTCAGATTAATTTCATTTTATTTTTTTCTATTTTTTCCACCAAACCATTATCCAATCTGCTTTATCTTTCAGATTATAGTATTTTCCTGTTTTTTCATCATAAGTGAGAATTCTTTCGAGATATTTTCTCAACTGCTCCTTTTGAGTGTCACTGTATAAATCAAGTCTGAATTTGCCGTTGTCCATTGCTTCATCAATGCTATCGTATTCACGATAATTATTCAGGTCAAAACGTTCAATATTTGCATAAATTCCCCTATTAAATAGTATATTAAAGAAATAGTTGTAATCCGGAAAATCTTCAGTTTTAATGCCCAGTTCCTTATCAAAATCTTTTTCAATCTTTTTATTTTCAGGACCAAAGATAGTTATGAATACGTATTTGTTTGCAATTTTATTCAATTCACATAAAACTTCATCGATTGGGATAATTCCGTTTAAAGACCTTGAACAGACCACAACATCAACATTTCCAATTTCTTCATGTTTTATTTCCTCAATAGGTTTTAAAATAGTTTCGATATTGTTAATATCATTGTCTTTAGCTCTTTTTTCTAAATATTCCAACATTTTTGGTGATGAATCAAGTCCGGTTACTTTTTTAACTTTTTTGGCGAGTGGTACGGTTATTGACCCTTCACCGCAACCGACATCCAGAACAGTGTCATCTTCTTCCAGAATTAATTTATCAAATAGTGCAGTCTGGTAATCTTCTTTTCTTGTTCTTTTAAAAAAACCCGGAGCTGCTTTATCCCAGTCTTTATTTACTTTACCTTCTAATCTTTCAGCCCAAAAACTTACCCAATCGACATCATTTGGATTTTCAATGCATTGTTTCATTTTTACACCTTTGTTTTTCCGGATAATACATTTTGATAGTCTTTATAGTTTTCTTTTAAAAGTTCGGGTATATCCAACTCGTATGGGCAGTTATCTACACAACTGTAGCATTCAGTACAGCTCAATGTTTTATCCATCATTTCCTGATACTCCTCGGTTAGATATGGCTCGGCAGGAAATCTTCTAATCCAAAGGGACATCCGAGCACATAAGCTGATGTTGATTTCCTCTGTACAGGGCATACAGTATGCGCATCCTCTACAGAAGTTCTCTCCAAGTTCATTTTTATCTTCTTCAATCGCAGATTTCAGATTGTCATCTAAAAGTGTATTTTCATCATATGATAGGAATTCATCGAGTTCCTCAAGCTTTTGGATTCCCCAAATCGGTAGAACATTATCAAATTGGTTCAGGAATGCAAAGCTCGCCCTTGAATTGGTTATCAGTCCTCCGCCCATTGCCTTCATTGCAATGAATCCAACATCCAATCTTTCGCATTTTTGAACAAGTTCTATTTCTTCGTTTCCACTCAAATATGAAAAGGGGTATTGCAGTGTTTCATAAAGGCCGCTTTTGATTGCTTCATGGGCAAATGTGATTTTGTGTGTGGTAATACCGATATGATTGATCATTCCCTTTTCTTTTGCTTCAAACATTGCTTTAAATAGTTCATCATCTTCTTTGGGAACAAATGATATGTTATGAAATTGGTATAAATCCAAGTAATCTGTCTTTAAACTTTTAAGGGATGTTTTTAAATCGCTCCAAAACTCTTCAGGAGTTTCTGCTGCAGTTTTACTTGCAAGATAAATTTCTTCACGGGGAATTCCTTCAAAGGCATTTCCCATTTTTTCTTCGCTGTCGGTGTAGAAATGTGCAGTATCAAAAAAGTTGATTCCATTGGAATATGCCTTTTTAAGTATTTCAACTGCCTCATCCATTGTGCATCTCTGGATTGGTAATGCACCAAATCCATTTTTATTCACTTCCAAATTAGTTTTTCCAAGCCTCATTTTAACTGTCCTCCTCATTAACATCATGGGGTTTATTGTCTTTAAAAATGCAATTGTTTGGTTCATATTTTGAATTTATTAATTTTATTGCTCCGCCGTTGTTGTTTGCAACATTTTTACGCAGTATAGATTCATCAATGCTTAAAATGCTTTTGTCATTGTATATTGATCCACCAAAATCTGCCATATTTTCATTGAATAGTGATTCCGAAATGCGCAACTCGCTGTCATAGTTGTGCATGACTCCACCATTTCTCTTTGCAAGATTATTGTTGAATTCGGATTTTGTGATATTTATGTCTGCCCTGTGGTTGCGTATGGCTCCGCCGTCATTTTTTGCCGTGTTATTGTTTAGTGCGGATTCTATTATGGTTAACTCATAAGAATTGTGTATGGCTCCGCCGTCATTTTTTGCGGTGTTGCTGTTAAATGTGGATTCAATAATTATGGTGCCATAATCCTCATTAAGTATCGCCCCTCCATCTTCTGCTGTGTTTTCATTGATTATGGATTGGGTAATTGTCAGTTCACTGTCAGTATTGAATATGGCTCCGGCTTTGTTTGCCATGTTTTGTGTGATGTTGGATTTGATTATGTTTAATTTTCCATCTACATTGGATATGGCTCCACCATGCTTTGCTCTGTTCTGTCTGAATGTGGTCTCTTCAACGGTCAAATCACCCCAGTTGTTGATTGCTCCGCCGAAATCTCCTGCGATGTTTTCATAAAATATTGATTTCTTTAAGATTAAGGTGCCATCATCACTGTGTATTGCTCCACCATCTTCACTTGCTGAGTTGTTGCTAAGTGCGGATTCTATAATGCTCAGTTCACTTTCTTCTATAATTATCGCACCGCCGTTTTCTCCGGAAAATCCATTTTTCAATGTAATGTTTTTTATGATATTGTTTTCACCGGTACATGTAAATATTCGTGTTTTTCCTTTTGCATCTATTGTGTGTCCGTTTCCATCAATAACCAAATCATCAACATCCAATTCAATGCCTTCCGGGTATCTGACTTCATCATCTTCACTTAAAACGATGTCTGCATCCAAAACAATCTCGTTGGTATCGCTGTGGATTAGTTCATCGAGATATCTGAAATTATTCTCCATATCCAACACCTAATCTTAACTCAATACTTTTAATGTATTGTTTAAAATTTTGATTTTTGTTTAATATAATTTTAATCAAAACATTAACTATTTTTATACCAAATTTCAAATATTACTATTGATTAATGAGTAGGTTAAAAAACCACTTGTTGCTTATTTTTATTAAATAATTAAATGTGATGATTAAATGAATGATTTAGAAGAAATTATTTATAAACATGCTTTGCTGAATGCAGCCAAACATAAAGGAAGCGCAAATCCCGGTGCAGTAATGGGTTCAATAATGTCAAACGAACCTGAACTCAGAAGCAAAGCAAAAGAAATCGGGCCGATGTCCGGTAAAATTGTAGCTAAAGTTAATGCTTTAAGCCCAGAAGAGCAAGAAGCAGAAATGAAAAAATATGGTGTTGAAGTTCAAGATAAAAAGCCTAAAGCAAAAGAAGCAGGTCTTCAAGAACTTCCGGGAACCCATGAAAATATTGTTTTAAGGTTTGCTCCAAACCCAAGCGGACCATTGCACATAGGTCACTCCCGTGCAGCGGTTCCAAATGCAGAATATGTAAAAAGACATAATGGTAAATTAATTTTAAGGATAGAGGATACAGATCCAAAAAGGGTATTTGAACCTGCTTATGATATGATTCCGGAAGATCTGCAATGGTTGGGAATCAAACCTGATGAAGTAATTTATCAATCAGACAGATTTGAGATATATTATGATTATGCTCGTCAATTAATTGAAAAAGGCGCAGCTTACATGTGTACCTGTGAGGGTGCAGTTTTTAAAGAGCTTAAGGATAACTGTAAAGCTTGTCCATGTCGCGATAATAGTGTTGAAGAAAACCTGGAGTTATGGGAAAAATTTGACACTATGGAAGCTGGTGAAGCGGTGCTAAGAGTTAAAACTGATATCAATCACAAAAACCCTGCAATCCGTGACTGGGTTGCCATGAGATTGGTTGATGAAACTCATCCTCGTTTAGGAACAAAATACAGAATCTACCCAATGATGAACTTTTCCGTTGCAGTCGATGACCATCTGATGGGAATGACTCATGTTTTAAGAGGAAAAGACCATCTGGCTAACAGTGAAAAACAAAAATACCTATATGATCACATGGGATGGGATTTACCTGAATTCATCCATTACGGCAGACTTAAAATGGAAGACATTGCACTCAGTACATCTAAAGCGATGGCAGGAATTGAAGACGGAACATATTCCGGATGGGATGACCCTAGACTTGGAACTTTAAGAGCTATTGCAAGACGAGGAATCGATCCAAGAACTATCTATAATTTAATCACCGAAATTGGTGTTAAAATGGCTGACTCAGCAATCAGTTGGAAAAAGATTTACGGATTGAATCGTAACTTCTTGGAACCTGTCGCTAATAGATATTTCTTCTGTGAAAACCCTAAATTGATTGAAGTTGAGGGCTACAGTGATGGAAAAGTTGATATTGAAAGACCACTTCATGCAGACCATTTGGATAGGGGAAACAGAGTTTTACCATTTGACGGAAAAGCATACTTGGCTAATGAGGATATCAATGATGGAATATTTAGACTGATGGATGCTGTTAATGTTGAAATTAAGGATAATCAAATCAGTTATCATTCAACTTCATTTGAAGATGCAAGAGCGGTAAAAGCGAGAATTATTCAATGGGTTCCAACTGAAAAGAACATCAATGTTAAAATCGTCATGGATGATGCATCAATCAAAGAAGGTCTTGGTGAAGCAGCACTCAAAGATTTAAAAGTTGGAGATATCGTTCAGTTTGAAAGGGTTGGATTTGCTCGTTTAGATGAAATAAAAGATGATGAATTAATATTTTATTATGCTCATAAGTAGGTGAAAAGATGGTAATGTTTTCAAACGGGTTTTCAACACTTCAAATGCCGAATGACTTTAATCAAATTCCTCCAAAAGATGAATTCACAGATTTATATTTGGTGAATACTAAAATTCCAATGTCTATAAAGTTTTCAACAACACCTACATTATCAGGACTTCCAGAGATAATGGAAGGAATTGAAGATAATCTTAAAGGCAATGACAAGATTGAAATAATAAATTCAGATTTCATAGTAATTAATGGAAATATATATTATGTAATCATATCTTCATTCTCTGATGGTGAAAATGAGATTCGTCGCAACGAATTCTTATATGTTGAAGATAATAATCTCTATATTTTTGAATACACCTACCCTTATGCAGATAGAGAATTGGATGATTTTTATTTGGACATCATCCGTTCTTTAAAGATAGTTGTTCCAAAATATATTGTTGAAAATGGAGGATATAGATTAAATAAAGACGATTAATTCTCTATTAAATCCTTTTTTCATATTTTTTTAATTTTTGGCTTATTAATCTATAAATTCAAATGGTTTTAATTCTATTTCAAAATTTGAGTCGATTTGCATTATTTTTTCACTAATCAATATCTTTAATTGTGAAAGATTTTCTGCGGAGTCAGAGAATAAGAAAATAATTTCATGTTCAATTTTCATGTTCTCAATTGAAGTATTTTCAATTGCTCTAAAATTTGGATTATAACTTTTACAAAAACCAAATTCTGTTTTTAAATGATTTAGTTCATCAATCTTTTTATATGTTCCCTCTTTTATGATTTTAACATTGTCAAATTTAATATGGAGTGCAATCACATTTTCAATTTCCACAATCAGTTCTTTAGTGCATTCGTCTCTAATTGAATATAATGTGTTTAGGCTGTTTAATGATTCAATCAAGTCTTTTAATTTTTTATCCAAACCGGATTCATTTTCAGATTCCAAATCAAAAAATACCATATCCAAGTCAAAATCGTCAATGTCTGATGGAAAAACATTAAAATAGTAATATGAAGAAAATTGTATGGCAGAAGTTGCATGTTGGATTACAATTTTGTTTACATCTTCTATTTTTTCTGAATCAACCATTGCAAGAGAAAATTTTTTTTTAAAACTCATAATAATAGATTTAATGTTTAACTTAGATAAACCTTTTTTTTTAAAATAAGTAGACTATTTTGGTTTGTTGAATTAAAAATAAAAAAGAGAGAGTTATTAATAAATAATTAAATTAATATAACTTTTTCACATAAGATGTTTTGATGGTAATGTTTTT
>NZ_JAUNXX010000080.1:0-1216 GCF_030539555.1 Methanobrevibacter sp.
ATAATACTATTTAATTAAATTTTAGAGGTTATGAAATTGGCAGTATGCTTACCCGACACCCAAGATGACACTCCAAGCATACCTATTAAACTTACAAGAGTAGGTGTAACAGGAGTAAAAAAATTATTACAACTTGAAAGAACAAACAAAAGACCTATAATACTATTGCCTACATTTGATGCATTTGTAGACTTGCCAAATGATCAAAAAGGCGTTCATATGTCTAGAAATCCTGAAGCAATAAGTGAAGTTCTAGAAACTGTTGCTAAGGACTCTACCGTAGATGTTGAATCATTATGTGCAAAAATTGTTGATTGCATGATGACAAAACACGAATATGCAAAACGTGTTGAAATATCTATGACTACTGATTTTATGTTTATGAGAGAATCTCCAGTAACTAAAAATAAAACCCAAGAGATGGCTAAATTAATAGCAAAAGCTGTTGGTTTAAGAGATGACGATGGCAATGTTACCATTAGAAAAAGTATTGGTGCTGAAGTTATTGGAATGACTGTTTGCCCATGTGCACAGGAATCTGTAAGAGAATCTAATAAAAACCAGTTATTAGAATTTTTAGATGAAGAGACCACACAAAAAGTTTTAGATACCGTGACTTTTGCTTCACATAATCAAAGAGGAGTTGGAACATTATTAATTGAAGTTCCCGAAGACAACATTGTAAAAGCAGAAGACCTAATTGACATTATTGAAACTTCAATGAGCTCACCAGTATGTGAATTATTAAAAAGACCTGATGAAAATGCAACTGTGATGAATGCGCATCAGAATCCTGTTTTTGTTGAAGACTGTGTTAGAAACATGATGGAGAAAATTGCAACCAAATATCATGACTTCCCGGATGACACATTAATTACTTCACGTCAAGAAAATCAGGAGAGTATCCACAGACACAATGCATTTGCTGAAAAAGTAACTACAATGGGCGAGTTAAAAGAAGAACTAAATATTCAATAGGATATGATCTAATGAAAAAAACATACGAAATTGCAGGACAGGTAATGGGTTTTTTTGATTCATTCAAAGGATCACGACCTGCAATTAACAATGAAAGAATTTTAATTGTAAGGGGAAGATCCAGAAAAGTTTTACCTATTGATTCTTTTGATTCCAAACTTGCCGAAATTGGGGAACTTCTCGGCGGAACAGAATTAGATGCTACTTCAGATAAAATAGAGGAAATTCTCAAAATTGG
>NZ_JAUNXX010000080.1:1226-6344 GCF_030539555.1 Methanobrevibacter sp.
TACAGGCGATATTGACAATAGAGGATTTATTAGAGTAAAAGAAGAATTAGAGTCAATGGGGCTTGTAGTGGCATACAAAGTATTTGAACTGCCAAGCTTTGATGTTGTAATTGCCATTTGGGAAGATAAAAATGAAATACCTCCACTTTATGTGGAAGTTACTGTTTCAGAACGCGAAGATTAAATATGTCAAATTTAACTAAAGAAGATATTCTCAACATATTGACAGCAACTGACAAGGATATTGTTAAATATATGTTAGAAACTGCAAAATATAGGGAGAATAATCTCATTACTTATTCTAAAAACATTTTCATACCATTAACTGAAATTTGCAGAAATAACTGCGGATATTGTAATTTTAAAAAAAATCCAAATGACCCTAAAGCAATCATTCTTAAAAGCAAGGATGAAGTATTGGCAGATTTAAAAGAAGCTGAAAAATATGGTTGTAAAGAAGCCATGTTTGCTTTTGGAGAAGATGCTGATGAAGAAGAAATTGTTCGTTTAAGACTGAAAGAATTTGGATATGATAAAATGATTGATTATATCGTAGACATCTGCCAAATGACCTTAAATGAAACTAACCTTCTTCCCCACACAAATGGTGGAAATTTCAGTTACAATGATTTGAGAAGATTAAAAGAAGTTAATGCTTCAATGGGACTGATGCTTGAAAATTCATCAAATAGATTGATGGAATTACCTGCCCACAACAAAAGCCCTGGGAAAAACCCCAAATTAAGATTAGAAACTATTTCAAATGCTGGAAAATTAAAAATTCCATACACCACCGGCATTTTAATAGGCATAGGTGAGACAAAAGAAGAAATAGCTGAATCATTACTTGCAATTAAAAAAATTCATGACGAATATGGTCATATTCAAGAAGTTATTATTCAAAATTTCACACCAATTCCCGGAATTGAAATGGAAAAATGGACACAACCAAGTCTTTTGGATATGATTAGAACAGTTATTGCAGGATGCTTATTATTTAAAGATACTGACATCAGCATACAAGTCCCACCCAACCTGAACAATGATACTGCACAAATATTTTTACTTTGTGGTGCTGATGACTGGGGAGGAGTTTCACCGGTAAGTCCCGATTTTGTTAACATCACATCTCCATGGCCGGGAATCGATGAACTTGAAAACTTAACAAAAGATGCTGGATTTGAGCTAACTGAAAGATTATGTATTTATGAAAAATACATTAACCTGGAATGGTTAAACGAACAGATATTAGAAAAGATAGTTAATCTATCCTAACATCGACAACAACATGCTCCACACCCGGAGCGTATTTTTTAATTTTATTAATTTTTAATAATTCAACATCACGATTACCCGCTTGAGAAATAATTCTTTCAATAGGTCTCGTCTTCATCAATTTTTCCGGAACCGTTTCATGATAATGCAATATTCCACCGTCATTTAAACTGTTAATGGCAACTTTTAAATAATGGTGAGTTGTTTTAACATATCCCATTACAATACGATCTGCTTTGAATTTTGGAGCATGTTCCATGCAATCGCCTAAGATTGGAGTTATATTATCTAATTTATTTAATCGAATATTCTCATTCAAGTAGAAATATGAATTAGGATTTATTTCAATAGAATAAATATGTTTAGCATTTGAATGAACTCCGATAGGAATAGAAAAATAACCTATTCCGGCAAACATGTCTAAAACAATTTCACCGTCACCAACCAACTTCGCGATTCGTAATCTTTCATTGTTATTACCTTTAGACCACATCACTTTTGCTAAATCCAGCTTAAACAAACATCCATTTTCTTTATTTATTGTCTCAGTTTCACTGCCATATAAAACATTATAAATAGGTTCCCGTTTAGTTCCCGCAATATGGTCTATTTTCATTATAGTTTTCGCATTATGTTTTTTTGATAGAAATTCCAAATCTTCATTTGATTCATAATGAAATTTAGTATCTACAATTAATATATCGCCAATTAGTTTCCATTTCAATTTATTCACCTGAAATAAGAAAAGTTTATATATACAAATAGATAATATTAATATTGTTAGTTTATACTAATAATTGATTCTGATTTTAAATAAAATTAATATAAGATATAGTTAATTGATTTATTATATTCAACCTATAAAGTAGTTGAAATTAGATATTTTAAATACTATATGAGGTGTATTTAAATGGATGATAAAATATTAGAAGGTACAACAACCGTCGGAATCACTTGTAAAGATGGAGTTGTATTTGCAAGCGAAAGAAGAGCTAGTATGGGAAACTTAGTAGCTCACAAAGTCGCAGAAAAAATATTTAAAATTGATGATCATATTGTAACTACCATTGCAGGTTCAGTTGGAGATGCTCAAAGTTTAATGAAAGTAATTGAAGCAGAAGTTTCTCTTTATCAAATGAGAAACAATGATGATATTAGCGTTAAAGCTGCTGCATCATTAACTGCAAACATATTACGTTCAGGACCAATGTATGTTCAGACATTACTTGGTGGAATGGACGGAGACAAACCATCTCTTTACTCATTAGACCCTGCGGGTGGAATGATTGAAGACACTTATATCTCAACTGGATCAGGTTCTATCGTTGCATACGGAGTTCTTGAAGACAGATTTAGAGATGACTTAACAACTGATGAAGGAATTGAAATAGCTATAAGAGCTATTAGAGCTGCTGCAGAACGTGACACATACTCAGGTAATGGGTATTTAGTTGCTAAAGTAGATGCAAACGGCTTTGAAATGTTAGATAATGAAAAAATTAATGAGATTCTAGAAAAAATATAAGTAAGCTAATTTTTCATAACTAACTATTTTTTTATATAAACAGTGTAGATAGTTTATGAAATTTAACTAGTTATAGCTTAAAGCTTTTCATAAACTATAATAACTACACAAACTTTTTTTGAAGGGATTATATGACTTCAGATATTTTAGAAGATATTAAAAAAGAGATTTTAGAAAAACTACCTAAGGAAATTCAAGTTTCAAAGGTTGAATTTGAAGGTCCTGAAGTTGTAGTTTATACTAAAAATCCGGAAATCATAACTGAAAATGGCGATCTTATAAGATCACTTGCAAAAGAACTTAGAAAAAGACTTATTATTCGATCCGACAAATGCGCATTACTTGAACCCGAAGAAACCATTAACAAAGTTCATGAAATAGTGCCTGACGGAGCTGAAATTACTGACATTTATTTTGATACTGTGACTGGTGAAGTAGTGATTACTGCAAAGAAACCGGGATTAGTTATTGGAAAATATGGAGTAACATCAAGAAACATCGTTAAAAATACTGGATGGGCACCAAAAATCCTAAGAACACCACCAATCAGTTCAGATATTATAGGAAAAATTAGAACCATACAAAAAAATAGCAGTAAAGAAAGAAAAAAGATGTTGCAACGTCTTGGACGTCAAATTCACCAAGGAACCAAACATCCAAATGATTGGGCAAGAGTTACATCAATGGGAGGATTTAAAGAGGTTGGACGTTCATCAATGTTACTGCAAACACCCAACAGTCGTGTTTTATTAGATTGTGGCGTAAATGTTGCTGCATCAGACAATAAAACCGCATTCCCCTATTTAAACGCTCCAGAATTTTCAATTGAAGAATTGGATGCAGTCATTATTTCTCACGCCCACTTAGATCATTGCGGATTTGTACCTTACCTTTATCATTACGGATATGAAGGACCTGTTTATTGTACAACCCCAACAAGAGATTTGACCACACTTTTACAATTTGACCACTTAGATATAGCTCACAGAGAAGGCAATCCCTTACCATTTACATCAAAACATGTAAAACAAGCTATCAAGAATACAATCACTTTAGATTACGGAGAAGTTACTGATATTTCACCAGACATAAGGTTAACATTACATAATGCAGGTCACATTCTAGGTTCAGCGATATCACACATGCACATTGGAGATGGGGCTCACAACTTGGTTTATACAGGAGATTTCAAATATGAACCTTCAAGATTGCTTGAACCTGCAACCATTAGATTCCCTCGTGCTGAAACTGTAATTATGGAAAGTACATATGGTGGAAAAGAAGATGTGCAACCATCTAGAAATAATGCTGAAAAAGAAATGATGAAAACCATCTATAAAACACTTAAACGTGGTGGAAAAGTATTAGTTCCAGTATTTGCTGTGGGAAGAGCACAAGAGCTCATGGTTGTTTTAGAAGAATACATGAGACACGGATTAATTGAAGAAGTTCCAATTTATATTGACGGAATGATTTGGGAAGCAACTGCAATCCACACTGCAAGACCAGAATACTTAAGTAAAGACTTAAGAGATCAAATTTTCCATATGGGAAGAAACCCATTTGTTTCAGAAATGTTTGAAAAAGTTCAAAATCATGACCAAAGAAAAGAAATTGTTGAAAGTAAACAGCCAGCAATCATCTTATCAACTTCAGGTATGTTAACTGGAGGAAACTCCGTCGAATACTTCAAATGGTTATGTGAAGACGAAAAGAACACATTAATATTTGTAGGATACCAGTCTGAAGGATCAATGGGTAGAAGAGTGCAAAAAGGATGGAAAGAAATCCCGCTCGAAGATGATGATGGAAGAACTAGGCAATTCTGTGTTAAAATGCAAGTTAAGACAATTAATGGATTTAGTGGACACTCAAACAGAAGACAACTAATGGAATATGTAAAAAGACTTAATCCAAGACCGGAAAAAGTCATTACATGCCATGGAGATCCATACAAAGCAGTGGATTTGGCATCATCCATCCACAGGAGTTATAAAATCGAAACTAAAACCCCTGTTAATTTAGATTGCGTTAGAATACAGTAGTTGAAAAAACAATTAAATACTTAATTAAACAAATTATATTGTATAAAAATATTGTTAAACACAATATTATTTTATTTATTTTAAAAAAATGAACGAATTAAGCTTATAGGTGTTAAAATGGTTACTTATTCAGAATCTGGTGTTGATATAGACCTTGAGGCTGTGACTGTTTCAAAGTTGGCAGATAAACTTAAATCAACATTATCATGTAGAGACATCATCACCGACAGCGGCCATTATGCTGCATTAGTTAAATTAGGAGACAAAGCTATT
>NZ_JAUNXX010000039.1 GCF_030539555.1 Methanobrevibacter sp.
AAAAAGAAGTCGTCAAAAAGCAATGGAAGAATATGAAAAACAACAAAAAATCGGTAAAAAGAAAAATAAAAATAAAAAAGTAAAAGAAACTCCAAAAAAAGAAAATAATGGTTTTTTAAATAAAATTTTAAAAAAATAATAAAAGAAAAATAATAACTATTTATGTTATTATTTTTTCTAATTCATCTCTTTCTACACCGCGTTTAATTTCTAAAGCAATTCTTCTACCCATACTCATTGGTTTGCCATATGTTAAGTAGGAGTACGGAGAACCGTCCATAAATGTGTTTGTTCCACCATCAGTTCTTGCACTGATTTCAAAACAAATTACTTCAAGATTGTCATTTACTAATGTTTGCATACAGAATGGTCCGTTTAATCCCGGAGCAACTAATTTTTTAGCGCTTTCTGTTAATTTATCTGCTATGTCGAATACCTGTGGGAGTAAAGATTCACGAATCACAGCAGGGTGGTTACCTGTAACAACATAAGATGGGCTTAAATCAATGTCCAATTGGTCTTTTGCAGGCATTCTTACAAATCCATCAATACTTGATTCATATCTTGTGTCCATACCCATCAATTCAACTTTATCATCAAGTGCTGAGTAGAAATAGTGTATACAGTAGTTACAACCTGAAACATATTCTTCAATGTGTGCTGCTTCAACATCACTGTCTTCTAACCATCCACGAGCTTTCATAGCTTCAATTTTAGCATCAAATTCTTCTGTAGATGAAGCTACAAAGTAACCTCTTCCACCTCTTGCACCAGGGAATTTGACCATTACTGGCCTGTCAATTTCAGAAGGATCATTATATTTGAATGGTATTCTTACATCACCTTCAACAAGTAATGCTCTTTCTTTATCTCTTTCAGCTTCCCATCTAAGAACATCTCTGTTTCCAAACATTGGAACATTGAATTTGTCTTCAACATTATCCAATCCAGCATATGCCACAAAAGATCCGTGAGGAACTACAATTGCATTCATCGCTCTGAGTTTTTCTTGAACATCATCATTGACAATATCCTTAAATTCATCAACAATTATGTATTCATCCGCAACATCAAAACGTTGATATGGAACTTCACGGCCTTTTTCACATACAATAGCTGTTCTGAATCCTTCTTCTTTAGCACCTTGCAAAATATGTAAAGAAGTGTGGCTTCCGAGAGTGGCTATTGTAATTTCATCTTTGTTATAATTAGCCAAAATGTCTAAAATGTCTTCCTTTTTAACTTCTCCCATTTTATCTTCTCCTCAAAGAATGATAATATTATATATATTTTTCTGAATTTATAAGACTTTTTATTTTAATACTAAAAATATTTAAAAATAAACATTAAAAAGGATAACGAACAAATAATAAGATAATATTTGTATAAATTTATTAAAGGTTGAAAAAAATGTTAATTGGATTAATTTCAGATACACATATCCCTGATAGAGCCAAAGAAATACCTCAAAAAGTATTTGATACATTTAATAATGTTGATTTGATATTGCATGCCGGCGATTTGACTTCGCTGAAAGTCATTGAAGAGCTGGAAAATATAGCTCCTGTAATAGCAATTCAAGGAAATATGGATCGGGCAAAAGGAATTAATCTGCCTGTGGCAAAAATAATAGAAGTTGAAGGGCTGAAAATTGGAATTGCCCATGGGGAAGTTTATCCAAGAGCAGATACTCAACAATTAGTTTATCTTGCAAAGGAATTGAACGTTAACATATTAATTACAGGACATTCCCATCAGCCAAAAATAGAAAAGACCGATGGAGTGCTATTATTAAATCCTGGAAGTCCAATTGTACCGAGACTTGCTGACAGAACAGTAATGCTGCTTGAAATAAACAACAAAGAAGTTGATGTGGAGATTATAAAAATTGGTGCACCTGTATGTAGTGCACTTGACTTTGAAAAATACAAGAGGAATTGAAATGGGAAGCAAATGGCAAATGGAAAAACACAATGACCCCTATTATAAAAGAGCAAAACAGGAAGATTATCGTTCAAGAGCATCATATAAACTTAAACAGTTAGATAAAAAATTTAAAATAATTAAAGAAGGAAATACTGTCGTTGATTTGGGCGCCGCACCAGGAGGATGGTCCCAGGTGGCACTGGAAAAAGTTGGAGAGGAAGGAATTGTTGTAGGTGTCGACTTAAACAGATTCAAAAAATTCCATGAAGAAAATTATTATGGAATCAGAGGCGATTTTACAACACCTGAAGTGCAAGAAAAGATTATGGAACTTATTGGTGGAAAAGCAAAAGTAGTTATGTCTGATGCTTCCCCATCCCTATGCGGAATTAAAAATATCGACCAACTACGGTCAATCGATTTGGTGAATGTGGTTATTGAAATTGCTGAAAATATCCTTGAGGAAAAAGGCAATCTTGTTATGAAAGTATTTCAAGGACCTGAATACAAACCTATGTTGGACTCACTTAAAGGTAAATTCAGACAGGTGAAAACAACAAAACCTGCATCATCTCGTAAAAAAAGTTCTGAAATGTATGTGGTTGGTTTAGAATATATGCCAAAAAAGAGAAAAAAGAAAAATTAAAGAGTATTGTATGCATCATTAGCAGACTTAAGTTTCTCTTTAGCGAAATCAATCCTACTATCAACTTCATTAGATGGTTTGCCTGCATCTAATGCACTTTGAACGTTTTCAATAGCGGAATTTGCTCTGGACAACTCAAGTCTTGCATCATTATAAACTTGAACTTGCTCACTACCACCAGCATAATATGTTGATTTGACACTATCAAACTTCATTACCAAATCAGAATAGGATGATTTTAATTCTGCAAGTTCGTCATATTGAGTGCCTGAAGATATCTCATCAGTAATACCCTCAGAAACCATACTATACCCCACATATGCCACAACAATAATCGTAGATACAATCATGATAATTCCAACAACAGAAATTAACATTGAAGTGGATTTGAATAAGCTTAGTCTAGATTTCCTCATAATACCCTCAAAAAATAAATTTATAATTTATATATTATGTAATATTATTAATTTTACTATATTAAGTTTGCCCCTAAAAAAATTACTTTTCAAATGCTCTAATACAATAATTTTTAAAGTATGAAAAAATAATAATATAGATAATGAATTCTACTACTAAATCACAAACATCAATTGCAAAATTTGAAGAGTTTTTTTCAACTTCTTACAAGGATGATGTTTTTGAAATACTTGAAAAATATCCCGATGAAAGATCACTTAATGTAGATTATACTGCATTGGAAATGTTTGATCCTGACTTGGCGGATTTATTAATAGATAAACCTGAAGAGGTTATTCAAGCAGCACAAATAGCTATTAAAAACATTGACCCCCTTGTGAAAGATGCTGACATGCATATTCGTTTTGAAAATCTCACCAATGTGATACCTTTAAAAACCTTGCTAAGTAAATATATTGGTACATTCGTTTCAGCAGACGGAATTGTGAGAAAAACAGATGAGATAAGACCTCGTATTGAGACAGGAGTATTTGAATGCAGAGGCTGTATGAGATTGCATGAAGTTGAGCAAACTTCCAGCAACACAATTATAGAACCGTCACTGTGTAGTGAATGTGGAGGAAGGTCATTTAGATTACTTCAGGAAGAATCAAAATACATTGACACTCAAACCGCAAGAATGCAGGAACCTCTAGAAAATTTATCCGGAGGAACAGAACCAAAACAAATGTTAATGGTATTGGAAGATGATTTAGTAGATGAATTGAATCCAGGAGATAAAGTAAGAATAACCGGGACATTGAGAACCTTCAGAGAAGAGAGAAGCGGCAAATTTAAGAATTATATTTATGTAAACCACATCGAACCATTAGAACAAGAATTTGAAGAATTACAACTCTCTGAAGAGGATGAAGAAAAAATTATTGAATTATCA
The DNA here is from genome assembly GCF_030539555.1 of Methanobrevibacter sp. Taxonomy (GTDB): domain Archaea; phylum Methanobacteriota; class Methanobacteria; order Methanobacteriales; family Methanobacteriaceae; genus Methanocatella. Next base: position 3,924 of record NZ_JAUNXX010000039.1, read on the forward strand.
AAAGACCCTCACATTTATGAAAAAATTATAAAATCAACTGCACCTTCAATTAGAGGATACAGAGACGTGAAAGAAGCTATTGCTCTACAGTTATTTGGAGGATCTGCAAAACAACTCGAAGACGAGACAAAATTAAGAGGAGATATCCACATCCTTATTGTAGGGGATCCTGGTATCGGTAAATCACAAATATTGAAATATGTTTCAAGGCTAGCTCCAAGAAGTATTTATACAAGCGGTAAAGGTACAACCGGCGCTGGACTAACAGCGGCAGCAGTTAGAGACGAACTTGGAGGATGGTCCTTGGAAGCAGGTGCATTGGTACTTGGAGACCAAGGTAATGTGTGTGTTGACGAACTTGATAAAATGAGATCCGAAGACAGGTCAGCACTTCACGAAGCATTAGAACAGCAAACAGTAAGTATTGCAAAAGCAGGAATTATGGCAACCTTAAATTCAAGATGTTCTGTTCTTGCAGCAGCAAACCCCAAATTTGGAAGATTTGACAGATATAAAGTACTTGCGGAACAAATAGACCTTCCAGCACCAATCATTTCTCGTTTTGATTTAATATTTGTTATTGAAGACAAACCAAGTAGGGAAGGAGATGCAAAATTAGCAGACCATATTCTGAAAATACATAAAGAGAATACTATTGACTATGAAATCGAACCCGAATTACTTAGGAAATATATTGCTTATGCGCGTAAAACCGTTAACCCTACTTTAACAGATGAGGCTAACGAAGTTTTAAAAGAATTTTATGTGAGCACAAGGAATAGTAATCCTGAAGAACAAGGCGCTGTGCCAATTACCGCAAGACAACTTGAAGCTATTATCCGTTTAGCTGAGGCAAGTGCAAAAATCAAACTTAAAGACGTTGTTGAAAAAGAAGATGCTGAAAAAGCTGTAAGATTACAGATGGCATGTCTTAAGAAGGTGGGTGTTGATCCTGAAACCGGTGAAATGGATATTGAAGTATTGGAAGGAAGAACACCTAAATCCGATAGAGACAAAATACAAAGAGTTACTGAAGAGATTGCCCTTCTTGAAGAGGAATATGCCGGAAATGCACCATTAAATATACTAATTTCAAACATGAATGAAAAATATGGTGTCAGCCAAGAAAAAGTAGAAAGTATTGTTCGTAACTTACAACAAAAAGGAGTTATATACGAACCTGATACAGGATACTTTAAAAGAGTATCATAACTCTTCAACTTTTTATTTTTTTATTATTTTTTCACTATTTTTTTAGAAATAACAATACATTAATAAATGATTAAAATAAAATTTAATATATTATACTTATACTGATTTTTACGGAGAGATAATATGGATAAATACGAAGATTTATTAGAAAGAGCAATAGACCAATTACCTCCAGAAGTATTTGAACACAAAAGATTTAAAATTCCTAAAGCTTATTCAGATATCCAAGGTAATAGAACATTTATTAAAAACTTTAAAGATGTTTGTGAAGGTTTAAACAGAGACCCTCAACATTTATTAAAATTCTTAATGAGAGAATTAGGTACTGCTGGAAACATTGAAGGTCAAAGAGCGATTCTGCAAGGTAAATTTACTCATTACTTAATCAATGAAAGAATTGAAGATTACGTGGACAAATATGTTATTTGTCATGAATGTAACAGACCAGATACCAGAATTATCAGAGAAGGTAGAATATTCTTACTTAAATGTGCTGCATGCGGTGCAACAGCACCTTTAAAATCATTATAATTTTACCTTTTTTCTTATTTTTATCGATATTATGTTTTGTGTAGAGTGCGGAAGTACTGAGAAAAAGATGGTTGGAAACATCTGCATAGACTGTTTTTTAAAGGATTTTCAGATGATTGAAATTCCAGAACGTATTGAAGTTCAAATTTGCAGCCATTGTAACAGCAAACTTGAAGAAGGAAAATGGAGTGAAGAAAACATTCCTGAAGAAGAAATAATATACAGAGCACTTGAAAGAAATATAATAATAGCAGATGAAGTTTCAAATGAGATAATCAACCTTGAAATTGATCAGATGAAAGGGACAATAGCCCAATGCTTTGTTGAAGTTGTTGGTGAAGTTCATGAAACTCAGATTGAAGAAACCCATGAAAGTGAAGTAAAAATACTGAAAACCGTTTGTCCAACATGCAGCAAATTACAGGCCGGATATTATGAAGCAGTTATTCAGTTTAGAGCAGATCATAGAGAAATAAAAAAAGAGGAATATGTAAAATCAGATGAAATCATTGAAAAAACATTGATTAAACTAAGTAAAAAAGACAAACTTGCATATTGCCCCCAAATAGCCAATTTAAAAGAAGGGCGCGATTATTACATTGGATCCTTGAAATCAGCCAGGAAAGTTTGTGAAGCATTGAAAGATGAATTTGGAGGAATAATCAAAGAATCTCCAAGACTCATCAGTGAAGACAAATCTACTGGAAAAGGATTGTACAGGATATGGATTTCTCTTAGAATACCTGAATTTGAAATTGGGGACTTTATAAAATATGAAAATAAGATTTCCCAAGTAAAGGATATTGATAAAAATAGAGTAATATGCATTGACATGACAAATGATAATAAAAAATTCACAATTCCATTAAAACATATGGAAAATATTGAACTTATCAAAAAACAAGACGAAATTGAAACTACAACCATTATTTCAAAATCTCCAAAGACAATTCAAATTTTAGACCCAAGTGATTATTCTGCAGTCGATTTGGAAATGAAAGATGATTTCAAAGATTGCACAATTGGAGATGAAATCAGACTTATAAAAATTGATAATTACATTTATTTAATAAATTAAGTGATAAAATGAATATTGAAGAAAAAATTCAATTAATAAAAGAAGGAACCTTAGAAGTTATAGATGTTGAAGAATTAACAGAAGTTCTCCAAAAAGAACAGCCTATAGCATATACCGGTTATGAACCTTCTGGTAAAATCCATTTAGGGCATGCCGTAACTGTGCAAAAATTAAAACAATTGCAAAAGTTAGGTTTTAAAATCAAAATCCTTCTTGCAGATTATCACGCATTTTTAAATGGAAAAGGAACTGTTGAAGAAATTGCAGAAACTGCAGAATACAATAAGAAATGCTTCCAAGCTCTTGGATTAGATGACACCACAGAATATGTTTACGGTTCATCATTCCAATTAGAACCTGATTACACAGACAAAGTTTATCAGTTAGCTACAATGACAACTTTAAAAAGAGCAAGGAGAAGTATGGATCAAGTAAGCCGTGCAGATGACAATCCTAAAGTAGCAAGTGTAATTTACCCAATTATGCAAACTGTTGATATGGCGGCACTTGAAGTCGATATTGCACTAGGTGGAATGGAACAAAGGAAAATCCAAATGTTGGCACGTGAAAACTTAGAAAAAATTGGTGAAAACGTACCAGTCTGTATTCACACCCCATTATTACACGGGCTTGATGGAGATGCTAAAATGTCTTCAAGTAAAGGAAACTATATCGCTGTTGATGATTCTGTTGAAGAGATTTCTAAAAAGATTAATAAAAGTTACTGTCCGCAAGGAGAAATTGAAGACAATCCAATGATTGAAATTGCAGAAACATTTGTTTTTCCAAATCAAGATAAATTACTTATTAAAAGACCTGAAAAATTCGGTGGAGACATTGAACTTACACATGATGAATTGATTAAAGATTTCAGTGAAGGAAACCTACACCCAATGGATTTGAAAAATGGAATTAAAGACTTCTTAATTGAATTCTTTGCTCCGGTAAGACAGTACATGGAGGAAAATTAAATGCAAGAAGAAAAAGAAGAGTTTCAAATGGGCATACCAAAGGGTGGTGAAGCTATGCTTGCCCATGCATATGAAAAATTCGATATCAAACTAGAGCAGACAGAATTCGGCCCAAAAGTAATTGGCGAATATGATGAGCTCGTAAAAGTAAAAGAATTTTTAGCAAATGCAATTAAAGAAAGATTGGAAGAATTAGAAGGAAACAAATAGTTTCCTATTATCATTTATTAAAATCTAGAAAATTTAAAAAAAAAAGAATTTAATCCCAATACTATTTTGGGAATTAAACTATTTTAACTTGTTTTAACGGTTACGTTACAACCTTACCATTTTCATCATACTCAGGCAACACTTCCTTTCCATTTTCATCATAATAAGAATCTGAACTATCATCTCCGGCATCTGATGATGAATCGGAAGATTCTTGTGAAGATGAAGAATCAGATTGTGAGCTTGATTGGGAATTTGAAGAAGATTGAGATGAATAGCTTGTTGAATATGAAGAAGATGATTGGGATGAAGAAGTATCTGAATTTTGAGCATCTGCAATAGTATCTTCTATTAATGTGCTGTTTTCTAAATTCTCCTCAACATAACCCTCTTTGACAGTTATCTTTTGTGAAATACTGCTTCCAGTATAATTTTCATCACCATCAAAGGTTACATTAAGATTATAGTCACCCGCACTGATATTTTCTAATTCAACAATTGCAACACCTGTAGCATGAGTTTTTACAGAATTTTCATAAATAACTTTACTTTCATTATTTGTAAGTTTAATATGGAGTGTTTTGCCGCTTAGAGCTGTTTTTTCATTGTCTGATAATTTAACATAAACAGTACTATTTTCTCCGATAGCTCCTTTGTTTAAAACATCCAGAGTAGTATATTTGGAATCGCCATTTGAAGCAAATAGAATACTGCCAACCACAACAGCGATGATAATAATAATTCCTACTATTATTAATTCTTTTTTGTCCATTTTATCACTTGATATATTATTTTATTTAATGTTATATAATAGTTATTGCTTATTTTATAACCCATATTATTAACCTGTTAAACATAATATTCAACAATCCAAAGAATAATCTCCGATTTTTCAAAGAATACAATCCTGACAAATTCCAAGATAAGGTGCAACGGCCTTTTTAATATCCGAAGAAACTTTATTTACACCATTATTAGCATCAATAATTTGATGTTCATAATTTTTAACCAAATTCAAATAATTGTCTTTAACTTTAGTTAAGAATTCCTCATTTTCAAAAGTATCCTCGCCTGAAGTTCTTGCGACAGATTTTTTAACATCCAAATCCAACAATATCAGAAGATCTGGCTTTTTGGCATATCTATTTAAAACTTCAATCCAATCTGCAGGCTCCTGATAAGCAAGAGAAGATATGAATGATCTATCAGAAATAATTATTTTAGACTCGTCACTTAATTCATCCATTATCAACATTCTGTCTGCTGCAAAAAGAAGGCCCAATGTTTTTTGAACAACATCTGTTGTTGCATCCTGACGTTGCAAAATACGCCTAATTAATTTTCCAACTTCAGAATCTGTTGGTTCAACTAAGGTTTCCACTCTAAATCCGTTATCTTCTAACCATTCTTTCAATAATTGGATTTGAGTTGTTTTTCCAGCACCATCTATTCCTTCAAAAACTATATACATAAAATAGAATATGTTTTAAATTTAATATATAATTAATTATAAAAAGTATAAATGAATAATCAATTAAGGTGTAAAAATAAAATGGTTTTAGAAGAATTATTGGCTCCCGCAGGTTCATATGAAGTGTTAGTAACTGCGGTGAATGCCGGGGCTGATGCAGTTTATCTTGCTGGACAAAATTATGGAGCCAGAGCATATGCTAAAAATTTCACGATTGAAGAAATCGAAAAAGCCGTGAATTATGCTCATTTAAATGGCGTTAAAATTCATGTGACTGTGAACACATTAATCAACAACTTTGAAGTTGTTGACGTCCTGCAATACTTATTTAAATTATATCAGATTGGAGTTGATGCAGTCATAGTTCAAGATTTTGGATTGATTTGGCTTTTGAAAACATTTATTCCTGATTTGGAAGTTCATGCGTCAACACAAATGGGTTTAAACAATTACCCCTCAATCAAATGGGCTTCAAGAAATAACATTAAAAGGGTTGTTCTTCCAAGAGAAGTCAACATTGATGAAATCAAAAAAACATCAAAAAGGCTTAAAAACGACAATATTGACATGGATATTGAAGTGTTTGGCCATGGAGCATTATGTTATTGTGTTAGTGGAAAATGTTACATGTCATCATACAACAGCGGGAGAAGTGGAAATAGAGGTGCTTGCGCTCAGCCATGCAGAAGAGAATACCGTCTGAAATACAGGGGATACAATATTGGAAACGGATATTTGCTATCAACCCATGATTTAGCAACATACAAAAATTTACAGGCAATATCCGACGCAGGAGTTAAATCTTTGAAGCTGGAAGGCAGGATGAAATCCGGAGACTATATCGGAACCATTGTAAACAGTTACAGAAACCTTATTGATGGCAATGATGGCGATTATGAAAAAGATTTGCACCTTGTTTTCAATAGACAATTCACAAACGGTTATATCATGGGGGATAAACCTGGAGATGTAATGGGAAGAGGCAGCTCCGGTCACGAAGGTTTATACATAGGGGACATAACCAATATTGAAGATACAAAAGTTACAATTGAAATTAAGAATAAGGAAATCCCAATTATTTTAGAACCAGGAGATGGCATTGCTTTTAAATATAATGGAAAAATCAAGGGAATTTACCTTGAAAACATCATCAAACAGGATGAAAATGAAATAATCATAGACACAACACGGCTTGTTAAAGTCGGAACTGAGGTATTTATCAGTTATTCCAAATCAACTCACGATTATCTAAAACAATTCGAAAAGGAAACCGTGAAAAACAATATAGGAATCAGTTTGTCCCTAACTTGGGATGATGACCTAAATCTATTTACAAAAGTAGAATATCATATAGACCGTGAATTAATTAATTTTAGACATAAATGTTTGGATAAATTTGAAAAAGCAAAAAATAAACCAATAACCAAAGAAACAATCGAAAAACAACTTAATAAAACAGGTGAAACACCATTTTACATCGAGAACATTCGTTTTAACAACATGCCTAAAGATATTTTCATACCAATTCGTGAAATTAACCAGATTAGACGTGAAATTTTAGACACCGCCACAAACCTATTATTAAATCATTATACTCCTACTAAAAAATCAGTTAAAAAAATTAGAAAAGATTTGACCAAATTTTTCGAAGACTATAATAACATAAAACCTAAAAATAAACAGAAAACACCAAAATTATCTGTATTCATTGATGACATTTCACAAATCAAGGCCACTTCAGGATTTAATCTGAAAAGAATATATTTTGATGGAAACTGCCATTATAATAACTCTGAAGATTATTTTGACAACATTAAAGAAACACTTAAACAGGCCAGCTTAAGAGCATCACCAACAGAGCTTGTTTGGGTTTTAAATTCATTCATATCTGAAGAGGAAGCAGTGAAATGCAGTGAAATTGTTAAAGAACTGGAAAACGAAGGAATAATAATTTCCGTCATGGGCGATTTTCCTGCAATGAGCGAAATATTCGATTGTCCCATCTATGGAAATCATAACCTTAATGTTTGGAACAGTTTCTGTGTTCGCAATCTGAACGAAGCAGGATTTAAATCACTGATACTGTCATCTGAGCTTTCAGGCCATGAAATAAAAGAGTTGATTAATAAAAATCATGACAGGAACATAGATTTAGAAATGATTGTCAACGGAAACCTCGAAGTTATAGTAAGTAAAGATGATTTTACCAATTTAAATGATGGAAAAGACTTTATCATTTCAAACGATGCTGATTATGCCACATTAGAAGATAAAAAAAGAAAAAAATTCAAATATAAAGTATTTTTTGACTACACCAAACAAAGTCACATCATCAACAAAGACTGTTTGTGTTTAATTGAAGAGATGAATGAAATAAAAGAATTAGGGCTTGATTCGTTAATCCTGGATTGCAGATACTCCAACGAAAAATACACTTCCCAAATTTTATCAATCTACAATGAAAGTCTTAAGAATAAAAATCAAGAAGAACTGACCAAATATAAATACCAGATTATGGACTTTTCACAATCCTACATCAACAAAGGCAATTATATTGAAGGCAGATTACACGAGGACAAATAATGAGAATACCTGAATTACTTGCACCCGTTGGATCCATGGAACATTTAAAAATTGCCATTAATGCAGGTGCGAGTTCAATTTATTTATCTGGAAAGGATTATGGTGCCAGAAAGTATGCTCAAAACTTCACATTAGATGAAATAAGTGAAGCAGTAAACATAGCCCATATACACAACGTTAAAGTTTATGTTACCGTCAATACATTAATAAAACAAGATGAACTCGAAGAAGTTATTAACTACCTGTCAAAGCTATATTCACTAGGAGTTGATGCTGTTTTGGTTCAGGATTTTGGTCTGGTCGAACTTATTAACAGATACCTGCCAAATTTAAAAATGCATGCATCAACACAGATGACCTGTGAAAACCAACTAAAATTAGATCATATTGAAAGCAAGGGAGTTAAAAGGGTCGTTCTCCCACGTGAGATGAGAAAAGAGGAAATTCAAAATCTTAAAACAAATATGGAACTTGAGATGTTTGTTCACGGAGCATTATGCTACTCTTATTCCGGACAATGCCTTATGAGCAGCTTTAAAGGAGGTAGAAGCGGCAATAGGGGAGCTTGCGCTCAGCCATGCCGCCAAAAATATAAGATTTCCGGACTTAAAAAAGAAGATTATTACCTGTCCCCAACCGACCTGTGTTTATATTATAAATTGAAAGAGATTGCTGAGTTAAATATTTCCTGTATTAAAATCGAAGGAAGAATGCGCAGCAAAGAATATCTGGCCATTGTAGTAAGCAGTTACCGGAAAGCATTGAATAAACTAAAAAGCGGAAAAGAAATTGAAAGTGAACAAATAAAATTAGTTTTCAACAGAGGTTTCAGTGAGGGGCAATTCAGTGCCACTTCAAAAAGAAGCTTGAGAGCGGGCCATATTGGTTTGAAAATAGGCAGAGTTATTGATTCTCATAAAAATCAAATTGCAATTAAACTAGATGATTCACTTAGAAGCATACCCGAAAAGGGGGACGGCATATTAATTGTTAAAAATGATAATGATTATGGATTGGAAATATCTCAAAATCCACTGATTACAACATTGAATCATTTTAAAAAAGGAAAGAACAAACAAGTGAAAGATCTTACCCGTGAAAATAAAGTATTGATTATCAAGAAAGTTTGGCAGAATAAAAAAATCAATTTTAATTTAAATAATGGTGATGTCTATCTCACCAAGAAAAATAGCTTGATTAAAAAAGCTCGTGAAATTGAAAATAGCGGAAATAGCTATGTTAAATCTAAACTGATTCTTACATTTTCCATTAAAAATAAATTTCCCAAGCTTAAAGCTAGATTGACACTTGCAAATAGAAAAGAGATACAATGTGAAGTTGTTGGAAAAACACCATTTGAAAAGCCTCTTAAAAAGAGCATTACACCGGAAACCATTAAAAAGCAATTATCAAAGGTAGGAAATTATCCTTTTAAGATTACTCAAATCAATATTAATTATGATGGAACATTATTTATTCCAATAAGTAAAATTAATGAACTTAGAAGAGATTTATTTGAAAAACTGGAAAATGAGATAGTCAAATTATATTCCAATAAAAATAAAAAAATTAAATTGAACTTGAAAGAAAGTAAAAAAGAGCAATTAAAAGCAAACATTTCCTTTTATACAAATAATTTACATCATCTATACGATGTTAAAAATGTGAAAAGAGTTTATTTGGAAATTCCATGCCAGAATGATAATTTAGACATCAATAATGCTGAAAATTATAATCTGAATTATATGATAAATTTCTTAAAAGAAGCTTATGAGATATCAACTGAAAAAGACTATGAATTAATTTGGAAATGGCCTGACATCACACATGACAAATTGATTAAAATCCTGAATAAAGTAAGTGGAATATTAAATAAAATGCATTATAACATTCCCATCATGAGCAACAATTTCAAAGGAGATTACGGACCCTATTCAATGAATATTTCCAATTGTGAAACAATAAACTGTCTTGAAAACTATAAAATTGTAACCATTTCACCGGAATTGACCAAAAAGGATTATGAAAACATTATCAGATACTGCCAAAATCAAAATAAAATAGAAATCCTTGTTCAGGGAAATATCGAATTAATGAAAACTCGTTATCCATTATTAACCTCAAAAGAATTAAAACAACTGAAAAAGAAATCTGAATTTAATTTAATTGATAGGAAAAACAACTCCTATCCAATTCATAAAAGCATTTCCAATGAAGAGCTCAGCATATTCAATAGTGAAGAACTTTCATTACTTGGAGAAATTAGTCATTTAAAGGATATCGGTTACTGCAATTTTTCAATTGATGGAAGATGGAAAGATAATGACTATGTTAACGTGGTCGAAATATACAAATCCGCTCTTGAAGGGAAAATTAATGAAAAAGAACTATTGAAATACTGTTCAAAAAATACTAAAGCAAACTATTAACATTACTTTTCAAATGCTCTTGGCAATATCAGATATTATATTAAGATACTATATTATATTAAAAAAGGGTTTGGTAAAATGCAAGGAGAAAAAATTACATTGCAGAATATAAAAGGAATAGGAGATAAAATCTCTGAAAAAATAATCAATGGCGTTGGAGGGGAAGAAGAACTCCAAAAAATTGTTGACAATGTAGATGTCGAGAAAATATCTAATATCGAAGGAATAAGTCAAAGAAAAGCCATTGAAATAATGAATCAGTTGTTGGGCAATCCAAGTTATGAGTTTATCAAAAGCGACAGAGCCCTGGAAATTTATGAAGACATCATAAATAAAATTTTATCATATTCAAATACAACATACTCCAAAAATAGAATCCTATTACTTTCCCCATCTAAAAATATTGAAAATATTAATTCAAGGCTCGATTTTGTAATGTCTGCTAAAGAACACGTTTCCAAACTTCCAATTATCAAATTAAGAGGTTTAATGAAAAATTTAAAAGAAGTTGAAAAAGCCAACCCCGAATACAATCCAAGTAAGGCCATTCTTGTTGAAAGTGAAGAGGACAATTCCTATTTAACAGATTTAGGACTTAATCAATATTACCCAATTATCACGGCAAATGATTCACCATTGCTTAAAGAAGAAATAATGAATTATGATTTGGTATTTTATGTATATTCACAAGGAATTCTTGATTTTGAAGGAATGCCAAATCTTGTGATGATTAACATTGAGGAAAATGATTACGAAATTGTTCCGGAAAAAATAATCAATTTCTTTATTCAAAATAAGGAGTTATTCTCAAGAGTTCATGAAATCCAAAAAATAAGAAATAAGGAAAGCGTTTTAGGCAACAT
>NZ_JAUNXX010000081.1 GCF_030539555.1 Methanobrevibacter sp.
AGCACTAAGTAAACAGGTTTTCATTTATTTTTCAAATCCTGGATAACCTGCTTCATTTTAGAAAACCTCTCGTTACTCTCCTTAGCTAAGTTGTAAGTTTCTTTAATGTAGTACTTTCAATCCTTAGCTCCAAGGATACAGAGTCAAGGGTTATCGAAGGTATCAGCTTCATCGTAACCCACAACCCAATAGTCACATTCACTAGGGCAGGCTAGCTGCACTCATTCAACATTGAATACGGTTTGGTCTGTGGAATATTCTCCATAGTATTCGGCAAGCATATAATCATAACCTCTAGCGTTTAAGACTCTTATTACCTGGGCTTGTTTCTGTTCTTCTGTCAAGAACTCAACATCATCCATTGTAAAATGTAAAGCAACCTCTGGACGACGCTGAATAAACTCAGCTCTCATTTTTTCGAAATCTCAATTCTTTATTTTCCTTATGTAATCCTTCCTATCCTTACATAGATGTAGCCCATATTTAATCCATATATCATGAATAAGCACATCTATAGGCTCATATTCTCTTTGGTTTTTATAAGCATTAAGCCATCATTTATAGAAGTTTCAAGCTTGTGTGTTTGGTCAAATTGTTGAAATAAGCGTCACTAATGAGTCTGCTGTAGACATAGCAGTTCATACATAATCCCAATCAAGATAATCAGCTTCGTCTCACACAAACTTTCTTGTTCTCCTTGACCTAGTAGGGTCATTCTGATTTGTAGTTACATATTCAAGCTTCCTTTGTTTATCTCAATCGAGAATATAAAGCCCTGAACTATCTGGGAGCTTGTTACAGAAGCTAGGCAAATCGATAAGATTATTTAACATCTGCTGAGCATAAACCATGTATGGCGCATTCTGTTTCTGACTTAACCCCATATAAAGTTGCGTCCATTCTTGTACCCTTTCGTTATTATCAGTAATCTCCTTCAATAAATATCAAGCCATATCTCAGTTAATATAGAGAGATTTACCTCATCACCTAGGACCAATTACATATGTTACTCATCAGCTCAATAACCACACCATCATCTGCCAACGCTGTAAAACAAATCAATGAAAAGTTTTTCAACTATCAGCTAGCATAGCCTCAAATAATTTTGGCTTATATACTCAAAATACATTTGTTTTATATTCAGTACCTTGTACATTGTATGAGATGGAGAAGTCATCTCATAAATCCCAATCAAGATATTCTGTTTTATTTAGATTCTTTTTATTTTTACCCATAGGGATTTTTAATGGGCTGACTCTGAATTGTCATAGTATGATGTCTTTCATTATACAAAGAGCTAATACATTTTTTGTACTCTCCAAAGCGGATACATCTTCCTTCTCTCTTCTGTGAAATACTCAATTTACATCTAATTGATAATCATCAAGGAAACGGCTGAGTATAAATTCCATACGTGTTGATACAGCTCATTTGGTGATAAAACTAGGGAATGTCTTATCTATATCTTTCTTCCAATTTAAGTCAGTGCCTAATGGGATTTGCACAGGTATTTCCAAATCAGGAGGACGCTTGATATTAACTAACACCATTAACTTCTTATTTTTCTCATACCACTCCTCAGCCTCTTTGGGGTCAAGACAATACTTAAGATTCATTTTATTTCAATCATAGCAAAGCCCCCTCTCATTGTCCCAATCTTTATATAAAAATCAATATGCCATATTATGTAGGTATTAAATAAAATCGTTGCTCAAATTCGTTCGGTTGATATTTAACTAAGTAAGTATCCCGTAAAATATATATATCCAAATCGTCTATTTTCTTTTTTAACCAATCAAGTCTCTTTTTATGTAATTCTTCAACCGTATCAGGAGTAAGCCAGGGAATGTTATTTTCTAAGCACGGGCGAAGAACATTACCTGCCTGAGTTATAATAACATCTCCTACAAGAAAACTAACCCTACCCATATATATTTCACTAACTATATATTTATCTCTTAACATAGCAGATGCGACACTACATATCTGATTATCTGATATATTAGGTACTTGTAATAATTCTCTCATTTTTCAGTCAGTCACCCACATCGGATTTTTTGTAAGCCCCTGCTTTTTACTCAAACAAAATTTTTTTAAATCTATTTCGTTTATATGTTCTTTTACTAATTCATAAGCTTTATCTTGCATATTCCCCAGGCTGGTTATCATTCAATTTAATGCTCAATGATTATGTATTCTTATAGGATTATCGTATCTTTTTTCTCTACTTGGTTTTACCCAATTTAATCTTGAAGCCCACCAAGAAAATTTAAATTTCCCCTCATAATTGATATCATCTTCTCTGTACTTTTTAGTATAGTATTTATCCCAATTAATAGGGTCGGGTATAGTGTCGTATATGTCTTTATATATCCCCTCAATCATTTCTTCTTCTTCAGCCTTTTCTTTATGATATCTCTCTAATTGTTTTTTTGCATACCGCTCTTTATTCCTTTTATACCATTCCTTTACCCTCCGTTTGTCATATTCTTCTTTCGACAATTCTTGCTTTTTCTGAGCTAATAATTCCTTCAGCTCTTTCTTTAATCTCTTTTCCTCGTTCTCTTCGGTCTCCTTTTCTTTCTTTAAAACTTTTACATAATTGTAGGTAGCCTTTGGGTTTTGTATTATCTCTCATTTTAAATCATTAAATAGCGACATGGTGTTTTTGGGATAAATATGTTTCTCTATTAATAGATTATATTTTTCTAAGGTGAAATAAAAAAAATCATTTGACATTTCTTAAAAATGATACTTCCCACCTTACCTAACAAAATGTTATAAAAATTTGACATTTTTATATAATCTAAAAATACAAGAGAAGTTTTCTCTTGAAATTATTTTTTTCTATCATATGATGGAAACAAGATAAGAGACAAAAACCCCAAAGATGTATTATACAGAAACGGAGCTCTGTTAATACATAGCGATATTTCTGTATAAGCTCCGAAACATTTTTCGGGGTTTTTGTTTACCTTATCTTTAAGGTTTTTATTTTTTACTATTATTACCATGTTTAAATGAGAGATTACTTTAGATGATGTTATCAAATTCATCATTGAGAATTACGAAGACAGAGAGGCTATGGATAAGATTAGCCAGGTGTCGTTTCCTTTCACTACAAAATACTTAGAGTGAAACAAAAGGAGACAACAAAGAGATGAGACAATAACTCTTACTCCTACTATACCATATGGTGGATTAACTTATTGTAGCGATGGTATCGCGTGAGATGATGTTGAATAAACTACAATCATTTTACCCCATTACCATCAAACAAAAAAATGACTAATATATATTTACAAATGATGAGAGAAGTTTACCCCCACTTCAAAGACTGCCTCATCCAAACCTTCGACGATAACAAGTGAAGGAAAGATTCAAAATTAGCTAAGATTATAAATCAAAACAACTACACAGACGAGCAAATGGATTGAATATTAGAGAGAGCCAATCAAAAATGATGCTGAATATTTTTCTCTGTAAATTCAATGAATGGCTCAACCAGAAATAAAGAAAGCGTAACAAATATAAATGCTTGGGTATGTGAAGTTGATGATAAACCAAAAGAAGAACAAATGAAACTTATCTGATTATGTCCATTAAAACCAAGCTTAATTGTAGAGAGTCAGAAGAGTTATCATATGTACTGGTTTGCTAAAGACGGGACAAAAGAAAACTGGAACAAAATATGTTGGGGACTATGTAACTTTTTCTGAGGAGATGTAGCAATCCCAAAGAATGAAGCAGTTGTCCTTAGAGTCCCAGGATTTAAACATCTTAAAAATCCAGAGGAGCCATTTGATTTAGCCATAGTAGATTGAAACAAAGAATACTATACAGAAGAAGAAATGTTGGGGGCTTATAGCAACACAACAACAGATGCTGATAGAGCTGAGCAAAAAAGGAAGGTAGAATTAGAAAATCAAAAATTGAAGAAATTATTAGACAACGATGATACACGAGAAAGAATAAACGCAATGGACGCTATGACTATGCTATCAGAGATAAGCTGAAGTAGTATGGTAAATTGAGAAATGTTTGATTTCAAAAGGAATTCAGATTGAAGCTACCAGATACTTATAAATTGAGAAGCTCATTGAAGCCGAATCGATAAACTAGGTAAGATATGAAGTTACGATAGATGAGGGCCAAGCTGGGTATGTTGGGTGCTATGGTATGGTGTGTATACAGCTAAAGATATATATCAATGGGTGAAGGAGCATCATTCGGAGGTGCTTCCAGAAAAGAAAGAAGTTGTAGAGGCAAAAAATATTGATGATATATTGTCTGCTATTGATACAGATGTTAATACAGAGTTGCATACATATTATTACCCAAAAGGATTTGAAAAGTTCAATAGCTTTCTTTCGTGAGAGTTAGTGACTATCGTTGCACCATCAAATAGCTGAAAGACAACATTCGCTATGGATATTATAAAAAGAAACACAGCTGAAGGGAGAAAGTGTTTTTATATAAACTGAGAATTCAAAATTGAAACTGTATGGGTCAATAGATGGTTATGGAAAAATTGAAAAACCAAAGAAGCTCTTTGAGATAAAAACCCTCTTACGCCAGAAGAAAGAAAAGATATGGAGAAATATGTGGCTGATAGTTTATGACAATTCTGATATGATTGCTCTCCTATGGGTTATAAACTAGATGAGCTTGTGGAGTTGATAACAGAGAAGACAAAAGAATGATATGAGTTATTTGTTATTGATAGTCTATCTAAGATACAATGAAACCTAACAAACGAAGCAAGAAGCCACCAGAATCAAACAATGGAAACATTTTTAGCTCTTGTGCAAAATCTAAATATTGCTGTCATTCTATTGCACCATACAAATAAGTTCTGAAAGTTTGAGGGTAGCCAAAAAATATTCGACTTCTCAAATGTGTTCATTACAATGAAGAAATGTGATGAAGATTTCGTAAAGATACCTTCCAGAACATTCAAACTTGAAAAAGATAAATATGTAAATGATGTAGAGTTGGAAATGTATTATGATATTAAAACAGGAACATATACAGAGAGTTTATCAGAAATCTCAGAAATGAGGAGGAATAATTTTAATTATTAATTTAGGGGGAAAATGGATAATAACCTACCAATGAGAGAATTACTTATGACTAAATTTAGTCTTTGTAATAAATATGTAGCTAAAGAATTATGACCTTTAGCAGCAATAATGCTATGAGAATTAGTATCTGAATATGATTACTATAAAAATGAAGATAGACTCCGTGAGGACGGGAGCTTCTATTCTTCAATAAATAATATACGAGAAGCTACTTGACTTAAAAGAAAAAACCAAGAAAATGCTATAGCCATTTTAGAAAAGGCCGGAATCTTAATTAAAGTTTTCGATAAGAGTGAATGAAATAAGAGATTTTTTAAACTTAATCCAGATAAGATTGCAGAATACACAGGATATGTTTTAGACACAGAAAATAATACCCCCCTATGTCCTACTAGTACATACCCTTTGTCCTGAGAGGACATAGCTATGTCCCATGAGTACAACCATAAACAAATAATAAATAATAGAATAGAAAATAACAATAAAAATAATAATAAGGCGAACACAGAAAATTTTAGCAACGCTGACGCGTCGCCTTCCTCCTTACAGCCTTCGGCTGAGACTAAACTAAATAATAGCAACACAAAGAAGCCACGCAAAACCAAGAAGCAGCAAAGATATGATGAGGTGATGGATAGTGTAGAATTTAACACAACAGTCCTCGAATGAATAACAAATGAAATTGAACAGGAAGAAATTAAAACTCTATGGAGCGAATTTGTAGAAATGAGATGCAGTAAGGATTACAGAGCTTTTACAGATGGAGCTGGGAAAAGAAATTTGAAAGTGTTAGAAGGGACTGCATTCCCTGAAAGGAAAGCTATTTTAGATAAGTCTATCACAACATGACGAACCTGATTATTTCCTCTAAACGAATATGATATGAAACGTATTCAATGAGACTTAGCTAAGGTTGAATGAAGTGACGAATGGCTCTACGATAAAATCTTCACTACTAAGTGTAAGGAGAAGGAAGATGAACTGCCAGAATGGAGCACACATGATTTGCTAATGGAATTAGTAGAGAAATACTGAGAAGAAAGGGTCAAGAAAATCTACTACGGAAAGGTCAGGCCTAAGATAGAAGAAATCTATTGAATTAAAAGAGACTGGGTAAAGTAGCCCTTTTAAGAAAATTCCCCCCTATTTTTCTTAAAGAATTCCCGCCATTTTTTATGGTGGGATTTTTTATTATCTACATAATTTGACATTTTCTATTTTTGATATATAATATGTGAGCCTCAACTAGTTTATAC
>NZ_JAUNXX010000082.1 GCF_030539555.1 Methanobrevibacter sp.
CTTCTTTTCTTCTTTGCCCATAATCGTATACTGCACTCATTTTACCACCTAATGCATCACATATTGCAGTTTTTTTCTCACCATCTTCCAAAAATTTATCAGTTAACAGATAAGCAACACTTTTAACCAAATTTTTTATTTCGAATTGTTCTAAATCAAGGTTTAATATTAAATCAACGGATCTTTCTATTTGTATTTCTCTAGAATTTTTACTTCCCATTACTGGAACCAATGACAAATCTATCAACTCAGTAGTGGTGATTTTTTTGTTATTTTGTATTTTTGTTTCTATGTTATTTATAATAGCATCACCATCCTCATCCATCATGGAATATATATCAAATGAGAATATAACAGATTCACCTATCTTATGCTGTATTTTTCTTGTTTTTTCAGTAGTACTTACAACAATTAGCTTAACTTCTTTTTTCGTTTCTTTTTTGAAATTAACAACTGAAAAATATGCTAAAAATCTGTCACCATCGTTGTCATCAACTTCAGTACTTTGAAATTCGATAATTAGTATGATGTCATCTAATTCGATTATTATGTCTGCAACTAATGTAGCAGCATCAATAAACCTTATTTCGGTTGGGTTTAACTTTTTCTTTTTTGATTTGATATTCAATCGCCTTAAAAAGATGTCTACTTCTTTTTCAGTCACATCCTTAAAAACGATATCCCCTGTTTTCTTGCCACGTTATCACTTAAATTAGTTATTTAATCTTATTTTATATTAATTCATATTTAAATACATCAGTTTTTTATAAAAACAATTTTTAGCTCTTATTATATTTTTTTAAGCTTAAAGCAATATTTTAAAATGAGAGCAACTATTGATAAAATTATACCACAAAGTATTTTATACATGATTGATATATTTGATAATACGTTCTCAGGGCGGGGTGCAATTCCCCACCGGTGGTGATTTTTGAATAAAATAAGTCCACGAGCACAATAAAAGTGTTGATTTGGTGAAATTCCAAAACCGACGGTAATAGTCCGGATGGAAGAGAAGTAATAATTGTTTAGTTATTTTTAGCCCTGGTTCTAGTAAATAAGGAGATATTACTATGAATCAAGAAACTAATTTAGATAAGGCTCTAGAAGCTATTAGAAATGGTGAATTCGTACTTGTTTTCGATGATGATGATAGGGAAGGAGAAGTTGACATGATTATCGCTTCTGAATTTGTAACCCCTAAATCAATTGCAACCATGAGAAACGATGCTGGTGGTTTAATCTGCAACTGTTTACATGCTGATTTCTGTGATGCTATTCATTTACCTTTCATGGTTGATATTATGAAAGCAGCAACTGAAAAATATCCAGAACTAGCTGCACTTGCACCAAATGATATTCCTTATGATGAGAGATCTTCATTTTCAGTTTGGGCAAACCATAGAAAATCTTTCACAGGCGTTACAGACCATGACAGAGCAATGACCATTAGTGAAATGGCAATCATGATGAAAGAAGAAAGATTTGATGAATTTGGAGCAACTTTCAGGTCTCCAGGTCATGTATGTCTTTTAAGAGGAGCAGATGGGCTTGTTAAAAACAGACAAGGACACACAGAAATAGGTCTTGCATTATGTGAACTTGCGGGTGTTACTCCTGTTTGCGTTGTTTGTGAAATGATGGATGGTGAAACCGGACAGGCTACTTCAATTGCCGATGCTCGTAAATACGCAGAAGAAAACAATTTGGTCTTGCTTAGAGGCGAAGACATCATCAATAAATATTTGGAAGAATAATTATTTTAAATTATTCTTTTTTTTATCTACAATATAGTTTGCAATAAATTCCGTTATCTGTTTAATTTTATATGAATTATAAATACTGAATGCAACATATTTTCCATCGTTCATTTGTATTTCCAATCCGTCTTTTACTTCTTTTGATTGATTAATGGCAATAATTTTAATCCACGGAACTCTTAATGTCTTACTTTTTAGGGCTTTTTCAATGTGAATTCCATCATCTTTGAATCTAACGGTTCTTATTATTCGTCTGTTAATGTCTGAACCTATTTGGATATCTCCGTTTTCATCAAATACATAGTCCGGAATCAGACAAGTTGCTTTCCAGCCCTGTTTCATTTTTTTTAAAACATGGGCACGGTCTTTTTTTGTGAGTTTAACGCCCGTTTCGGGACTTAAATTAAGAGCCATTATATCACTTTACTTTTAATTTCTTCAAATGTGTAAATTTTTTCAAATTCAACTTCACACGCCATGCCGATTATCTCATCAATGTTTAAGTTGTTTTCAATCAGATTCATTGCATGGGATGTAAACAATTCATATCTTATTTCTACTTCGGGAATGAATCCTCTCATGTCAGCTGATTTAAGTTTTGGAAGCTTTAAAACAGTATCAACATTTGTGTTTTCCTTAATGTATGGAACTACAGTGTCAAATATCTCATCGTTGTATACTTTGTTTAAAAGTATTGCTTCAACTTTTATTCCAAGCTTGTTCAGCATGTTGCTTTGTGCTACGATGTCTATTGCTGCAGATTCAATTCCGCCTTTGTTAACTCCAGTAGCCAATAGCATAGGTATTTTTGAAGACATTGCAATTTCAGCTGCTGAAAATGGAACTTTTTCATTTAATAGTCCGGTAAACACGCTCATAACGCCTTCAATTAGTACTATGTCATAATCTGAATTGTTCAATTGAGCTATTGTAGATTCTATGTCTTGCCAACCCAAATGTCCAATTTTTATTGAAGCGAAATCTTCCATTTTTCCTTTTGTCAAATATAATCCGGGTATAATGTCACGAACATCGGGACCAACTTTTAGAAGTGCAACTTTATAGCCCCTTTTTCTGATAGCTCCCGCAATGCCGGTTAAAATGAATGTTTTTCCGGAGTCTGATCCGTTACTTCCAATCATCAGATATTTAGGTTTTTTATTTGATTTGATTTCAGGTATTCTTATGCCGGTATTTATTCCGACTTCACTTTGCAGGAATTTTTTAACATCTTTGTTTCTATTGTAAACATCATCGATGTTTTGTATATCTATTTGTTCTTTAAGATTTTCTACAAGAATCGGATTTTCATCGAGTATTCCATGAATCATAGTGCCGATAACATTGCCGTCATCGTTGCATGCTCCTGAAAAGATGTTATATTCTCCTTTTTGGTTAGTGTCTCCATAATTCATTCTTTGGACTTGTGAATAGAATAGAGGTTTAGCATCTCCTTCAACTTTACCGTAAGTGTGTGTATGAAATCCTTTAACGTCTTTATTTTGATTTTTTACTAAAAATGAGTTGTCAAATACCTTTGCTTTAACCCTATCTGATGTAATTAATGGTGAAAAATTAACGTCGATTATTCCTAAACCCTCTTTCACGATAGGTACTGGAGATTTTCTGCCGATATCAATTTGGTTTGAAAGCAACTGGAAACCTGCACAAATTCCAATGATGGGTTTTCCTTCTTGAGCCATTTTTTTGATTTCTTTGTTTAAATCCATATCAATGTCATTGGATTCAATCAGGGTCCCACCAGGTATAATTAGAGCATCTAATTCTTTAGATGCTTTGTTACCGTTAACTAAACCATTTTCTTTTACAATATCTGTTGGTAAATTTCCAAAATCTTCAAATCCCGGAACAGATCCATTAATATAAGCAAGTCCAATTCTTGTCATAAAAATAACCTCTTGATAATCTATATATTTAATTAATTATTAAATTTTAGAGGTCAATTTCAAGTGTAAAATACTTTACAAATCATGAAAAATATAATCAAATTTATTTTCCAAAAAAAAGAGAGAAAACTATTGAGTGTTTTCAAACACACTCAAAGCTTTAATAATTTTCAAGTCGTCTAATGGTTTTGCCTGAATTTGCAAACCGACAGGAATGCCTTCAACTTCACCGGCTTTTATGCTTGCTGCAGGGATTCCGGCGAGGTTAGCTATTACTGTTAAAATATCATAAGCATACATTTCCATTGGTTCTAACTCTTCACCAATTTCGTGAGGAAGTTTTGGAACTGTAGGACCTACAATCAAATCAACATTTTCAAGCATTGAAGTGATTTCTCCTCTGATTACAGATCTTGCTTTTAGTGCTTGTTTGTAATATTTTCCACTAAATTCAGCTTCTGCAATATGTGAACCAATTTTAATTCTTCTTAAAACTTCATCTCCACATACTTCTTCAATTCTGGATCCGTAATCTCTTCCATCGTATTTTCTGGTTGCGGAGAAGAATTCCACATAGTTAATCAGGTAATATGTTGGAAGACATAAGTCAATGTAGTCAAAGCTTACTTCAACAAGTTCAGCACCGGCTTCAACCAATTTATTGATAGCTTTATTAACTGTTTTATTGATTTCATCGTCTGTAACATCAATGAATTCTTTACATACTGCTATTTTCATACCTTCTAAGCTGGTGTCTTCAAGTACTTCAGTAAAGTCTGGTTTTTCCCAGTTGAGAGTTGTACATTCTGTTTCATCATATTTTGCAATTGTATTTAATGCTAATGCAATACCGCTTACATCATTAGCCAATGGTCCGATTTGGTCCAGACTCATTGACAAGTCAAGTAATCCTTGTCTTGAAACGGCACCATAAGTAGGTTTAAATCCGACAACACCACAATGTGAAGCAGGGTTTCTAATTGACCCTCCGGTGTCAGATCCTATTGAAATATCACACATTTCTGCTGCAACAGCCGCTGCACACCCTCCTGATGAACCTCCAGGAATTCTTCCCATGGCCGCAGGGTTTTGGGTAGGTCCATAGTAAGAGGTTTCAGTCGAACTTCCAGCCGCAAATTCATCCATATTTAAGATACCGATTATTATTCCATCTTCAGCTAAGATTTCATTAACAACTGTTGCGTTGTAACTTCCAATGTAATCTTCCAATGTTTTTGAAGCTGCAGAGATAATCAGATCTTCGACATTAATGTTTGCTTTTATACCAAATACCAAACCAGCTAAAGCACCAACTTCTTCACCATTGGTTATTTTTTCATCAATGGCTTCAGCTTGTTTTAATGCATTTTCATAGTTTAATTCAATAAATGCATTAATGGTTTCGTTATTTTCATCAATAACTTTAATGAAACTTTTTACATTTTCTTTAGCTGTCATTTCCCCATTTTTAATGGAGTTTAACTTTTCAATAACGCTCATTAAAACACCTAATAATCGTAAATTATAATATTATTATTTTATTTTTCAATGTTTATATAGTTGTTTTTTTTTCAAAACTTTTAAATTATTTTTTCTACATACATATTATTGATGAAAAAAGCTGTTGTATTTGATAATTCAGGAACTTTAATAGAGAGATATAGAGTTATTAAAGATGTTTTAAATGGTAATATATTCACTGACATTAATTCATTAGATTTAATTGATGCGGCCGATTCATTAGCTTTGGTTGTTCTTCAATTTAATACAAATAAACTATTAAAACTCGATTCCGATACTTTAATTTCTGATGTAATCAAAGAGTATGAAATTGATTTTGATGTTAGTTTTTCTACTAAACAGGTTTCAAAAGCTGAAGTTAAGGAAATTTTAGATAATGAAACTTCAACCACAATATCTGACATTACTGATGGTTTTGATATTTTACGTGATAAAATACCTCATATGGAGCTGTGCAACGGATCTGCATTGATTGTTGACATGGATTTGGGTGTTGTTGCATACACCATCACTTCAGCGGGTAAGTTTTTCCCAAAGGTTTTTGAAACAGTTGAAACATTAAAATCCCGTGGAATTGAAATTTATATTGCATCAGGAGATAGAAAAGGAGCCATCAATAGATTAGCTAATATGCTGGATGTTCCTGAAGATAATGCTTATGGAACTGTTTCCACTAGAGGTAAATGTGAAGTTGTCTCCATTTTAAAGGACGGCGGCTATAAAGTCATGATGGTTGGTGATGGGCTTAATGATTTATTGGCCTTTAAAAAAGCAGATGTCAGCGTATTAACTATTGAACAACAGGAAGAAGTATCTCCTAAAATGATGGATAAGACAGATTATGTAATTGAAGATATTTTTGAAGTTACTATGATTGACTTTTAGTTTTATTTTTTCGTCTCTAATAACTTATAAGTTATAATTAAATTATTTAAAAAAATAAAAAAGCTATGAAAACATAGCATCAGATTTTACAAAGTCCTTATGACTTTCACTAATAGCATAATCAATATCCTCATCAGAAATATGATCTTCAGAGGTAATTTCACCTAATACCATACAAAAATCAGTAGTTACACAAGTCTCACAAGCAACATGGGAATTCTTATCCTTTGCCATGTATGCATATAAAATAGCAT